>DASWUT010000838.1:0-12268 GCA_036401455.1 Gemmatirosa sp.
CGTTCGCGCCGGCGCCGGGCGGCGCGGCGCTCACCCCGGCCTCCGACGGCTACCTGTACATCGACCGCGAGCGGTTCCACGAGGCGTTCTGCGCGGACGTTCCCGAGGACGAGGCCCGCATCATGGCGGCGGCGCAGAAGCCGCTCGCGGCGGCGATTTTCGGTCAGACGTACGACGACGCGGCGTGGAAGACGATTCCGTCCTGGTACCTCGTGTCGCAGGACGATCGGATGATCAACCCCGACCAGGAGCGCTTCTACGCGAGGCGCATGAACGCCACGACGCGCGAGATCGAGGCGAGCCACGTGTCGCTGGTCTCGTGTCCGGCCGAGGTCACGCGCCTGATCGCGGACGCGGCCCGCGCTACCGCACCGGCGTTACATGAGGCGCCCTCCACCTTCTGATGCGACCGCCGCGACGAACGGCCGCCGCCGGCGCACCCGGCCATGTGCTAGTGTACCAGCGGGTGCGCCAGATGACGCAGCAGCCCGCGCAGCCTGCAATGCGACCAGTGCAGGCAGTAGCTCGCGGAGCCGCGCCAGGACGTCCTGCTCGTTCATGCTGCACCGAGGAAGCCCCCGCGTATGTCGACCGCCGTGTCCCGAGGAGCCGCGCCCGCGGCCGCCCCGCCCCGCGCTCCGGCGCGCCCCACGTCCGCCGCCGACGTCGCGGCCGACCTCCACCGGTATCGCTGGATCATCCTCATCGGGCTGATCACGGCCGCCATCATGGAGGTGCTCGACAGCACGATCATCAACGTCGCGCTCCCACAGATGGCCGGGAACCTCGGGGCGACGACGACCGAGATCGCGTGGGTGAGCACGTCCTACATCCTCGCCAATGTCGTGGTGCTGCCGATGACGGCCTACTTCACCACCACGTTCGGTCGCAAGCGCTACCTGACCTTCTCCATCCTGCTCTTCATCGCCGCTTCGTTCTTCTGCGGCACCTCGGGGTCGCTGACCGAGATCGTCGTCTGGCGTCTGCTCCAGGGCGCGGGCGGCGCGGCCCTGCTCTCGACCGCCCAGGCCACCATCCGGCAGATCTTCCCGCGCGAGGAGCAGGCGATCGTCCAGACGTTGTTCCTGCTCGGCATCATCGTCGCGCCCACGTTGGGCCCGACGCTCGGCGGGTGGATCACGGACAATTACACCTGGAGCTGGTGCTTCTTCATCAACGTGCCGATCGGCATCGTGAGCGCGTTCCTCGTCGTGACGTTCCTGCAGGACCCGCCCGACCAGCAACGCCGCTCGGTGCCGGCTGACTGGCTCGGCATCGGGCTGCTGATCACCGGCGTGGGGTCGCTCCAGTACGTGCTCGAGGAAGGCAACCAGAACGACTGGTTCCAGGACGATCTGATCCGCGTGCTCGCCCTCGTCTCGGCTGCCGCGCTCGCGGTCCTGCTCTGGTGGCAGCTGACCCGGCGCAACACCCACCCGGTGATCCAGCTGCGCGTCCTGAAGAACCGCGACCTCGCCGCCTCGATCGGCCTGTTCGTCGTGCTCGGCTTCGGCCTGTTCGGCGGGGCGTTTCTGTTCCCGCTGTTCACGCAGACGCTGCTCGGCTTCAGCCCGACCCAGACAGGGCTGTCGCTACTGCCGGGCGGGCTGGCGACGGCGGTGCTCGCGATGACGTGCGGCTTCCTCCTCTCCGGCGCCCGTCCCAAGGTGGACGCGCGGCTGCTCGTGCTGAGCGGGCTGGCGCTGATGCTGTGGGCGATGTGGGACCTCGGGCACCTGACGACGGCCGCAGGCGAGGGCGACGCGCGCCTCGCGCTCATCATCCGCGGCGCGGCGCTCGGCCTGCTCTTCGCGCCGATCAACAACGTCGCCTTTGGAAGCCTCGACCCCAAGGACGCCCAACAAGCGGCGGGGCTCATCAACCTGGCCCGGCAGTTAGGCGGCTCGTTCGGGATCGCGGTCCTCGGCACGTACCTGACGCGCCACGCGCAGAGCCACCGCGTCGACCTCGTCCAGCACTTCTACGCGGGCAACCCGGCGTTCGAGCTGCGGTTCAACGGCCTCGTGGCCGGCGCGCAGGCGGGCGGCACGCCGCTCGCCGCGGCGCAGCAACGCGCCTTCGCGGTGCTCGACGGCACCGTGGCGCGGCAGGCGCTCATGCTCGCCTACAACGACGCGTGGCTCCTGATTCTGCTCACCTTCCTCGCGGTCATCCCGGCCGTGTTCGTCCTGCGCCGACCCCGCGGCGGCGGTGGCGCCGTCGAAGCACACTGAGGACTGCACGCGCCCCGGGGGCGCACGGGCGTCGGCCACGTCAGCTGGGTGGGATGATCGGCGAACCGAGCGGGGTCGACGGTTGACGGGCGCCGCGGCGGCGGTGACGCCCGCCGTCACGCGCCGTACACTCACACGGCACGGGTGGCCCATCGGGTCCTTCGCCCACGCCCACCCCGCTCCGCGCCGCCGCCCTCATGCCCGCCCCGCCCGAGTCCGCGAACCGAACGCTCGCCTACGTCGGCTGCGCTGGGTGGAGTCTTCCCCGCGACGCGCAGCCCCGCTTTCCGGCCGAGGGCACCCACCTGGCGCGTTACGCCGCCCGGTTCCCGGCCGTGGAGATCAACTCGTCGTTCTACCGCCCGCACCGGCCGGCCACGTACGCCCGCTGGGCGGCCGCGGTTCCGCCCGGGTTCCGGTTCTCCGTCAAGCTTCCGCGCGCGATCACCCACGAGCGTCGGCTGGCTGCGGCCGAACCGTTGCTCGACGCGTTCCTCGCCGCGGTGGGCGCGCTCGGGCCGGCGCTGGGGTGTCTGCTCGTGCAGCTTCCGCCGAGCCTCGCGTTCGACCCGGCCGTCGCGGATGCCTTCTGGGCCGCGCTCCGCGCGCGCCACGCCGGGCCGGTCACCGCCGAGCCGCGGCACGCGACCTGGTTCACCTCCGAGGCCGACCGGCTGCTCGGCACGTGGCAGGTGGGGCGCGTCGCGGCCGACCCGGCGCGCGTACCCGCGGCCGCCGAGCCCGGTGGCTGGCCGGGCACGGTCTACTACCGCCTGCACGGGTCGCCGCGCACGTACTACTCGGCGTACGACACGGCGACCCTCGACGCGCTCGCACTGCGGCTCCGCGCGCGTGCGGCTCCGCCGGGTGCCGCGCCGCCCTGGTGCGTGTTCGACAACACGGCGCTCGGCGCCGCGGCCCCGAACGCGCTGGATCTGCTCGAGCGGCTCGCGGAGCGCGCGGGCTGACGGGTAGCCTGACGGCGTGGCGACTCGTGTTCGCGAACGCGTCGGATCGGAACTCCGGGCCGCGCGCGCGCGTAGGGCGCGGCACGACCGCACGCCGCTCCGGCAGCGGGTCGTTTCCTTTCTGACGAGGTCCCGATGGGCGATCGACGCTACTCGGACGACGAAGTTCGCCGCATTCTCGCGCTCGCCGCCGAGGCGGAGACGGCCGCGGCGGCCACGCCTGAGCGCCCGTGGACGCTGGACGAGGTGACGCAGATCGGCGCCGAGGCGGGGATGGCCCCGCACGCGATCACGGCCGCCGCGCTCGCGCTCGAACGCCGGCCGGCCGGGCTGGAGCCCGGGCCGGGCGGCGGCCGCTACTTCGGCCTGCCGGTCGCGGTGTCGCGTGCCGTGCCGCTGGCGCGCACGCTCTCGGACGAGGACTGGATGCAGCTCGTCGCGCAGCTGCGCGAGACGTTTGCCGCGGAAGGGCGCACGCACGTCTCGGGCGGACACCGCGAGTGGCGCGTCGGGAACCTGCGCGTGACGCACGAGCCGGCGGGCAGCGGCGCGGTGCTCGCGTTCCGCACGCGCAAGGGCAACGCGCGCGCGACCTTTCAGTTGGGCGTGCTTCTGGTGCTCACGGCGATCGCGAGCGGCGTGATCGGGATCGTGGGCGCGCACGCCGGCGCGGCAGCCGGGGTGGGGTCCGATCCGCGCGAGGCGCCGCGCGTTGCGCTGGCCGTGTTCCTGGGCCTCGCCGGCGTCCTGCTGCTCCTTGGCGGTGCGCTGCGGTTACCGGCGTGGGCACGCGTGCGGGCGCGCCAGTTCGAAGCGCTCGCCACCTACGCGCGCGGCATCGCCGCAGGCTGAGCCGGGCGGCTCGATGCCTCACCCGGGCGCCCGGGCGCCTGATCAGGGCGCCCGGCCCGGGTGGCCCGGCGCCTAACGCGGTACCAGCGGCAGCGCGACGTGCGACGGATGCGCCGCGTCGTGCACGAGGCGCTGGTGGGCGACCGCGAAGGTGCTGTCGCGCTCGTTGTTACCGCCCGTGTTGAGATTGCGGTCGTACTTCGGGAACAGCGCGGACGAGACGCTCACCCGCAGGCGGTGGCCGGGCGTGAAGACGCGGGACGTGAACCACAGGTCGATGTCGTACCGCTCGACGCGTCCCGGCGTCAGCGGCACCGCGTGGTCGAACCCGTGGCGGAAGCGCGCCCGCGCGATCCCGTCCTGCACGCGCTCCGCGTGCCCGTCGGGGAAGACGTCGAGCAGCATCACGTCCCAATCCGTATCACGGCGGTCGGTCGCCGCCCAGAGCGTGGCCGATAGCTGCCCGGTGACCTCGACCGGTTTGGTGAGCGGGGCCGAGGTGAACACCAACGCGTCCCGTCGCGACGCGTTGAGTGCGGTGTAGTCCTCGTTGAGCGACGTCTCGAGCTCGCGCGAATCGATGAGGAAGGGCGTCGGGTGCGCGGGGTCGTAGGTGAACGTGTCGGCCACGGCGCCGGTCGGCGGCAGGGTGTCGAGCACGCCGTCGCCCGCGCTCGTGTTCGCGCGGCCGCCGGACGTCAGGTACCAGTTGGTGCGCACGGCACGCGCGAGCGGCCACGCCGCCTCGTGCCGCCACCGGTCGTCGCCGAACACGAACACGTCCACCGGCGGCTCGCGGTCGACGCCGTTGTTGCGGCCGAGCAGGTAGTGGTCGAACCACCGGAGCTGCAGGCGGCGCGTGTCGACGCGCGACTGCGGGCCGAACTCGCCGGCCACGTAGTCGACGCCCTTGTGCGCGCCGGGTCCCATCACCAGTCGGACGAACGGGTGCCCCGGCACCCGGTTCAGCGCATTCGTGTAGTCGATCGGTCCGCGCGAATCGTCGTACCAGCCGGAGATCTGCAGCACCGGCGCCCGCACGCGCGCGATCTGCGTCGTGACGGCGTGGGCACGCCAGTACGCGTCGAGCGTGGGGTGCGCGATCCACCGATCCCACAGCGGGACGTCGCCGCACCCGAGCCGCTGGGGAAGGTCGATCAGCGGCAGGTGCGTGAGCGCGGCGCCGATGTCGAGGTCGCTGATGTCCTGCAGGGTGCGCGCGCGCATGAGGCACGCCCACGCCACGTTGATCGGCGAGAACACCATGTCCTCGTAGGGCACGATGCGCCACGGGTCGCCGGTCGCGGCCGACGGGGCGATGGCGGCGAGGTGGGGCGGCGCGCTCACCGCGGCGTACCACGCGAGCCGTCCCTCGTCGGAGTGGCCGATCATGCCCACGCGGCCGTTCGCACCGGGAAGCCGGGCCGCCCACTCGACGGCGTCGTAGCCGTCGCGCACGTCGGTGTCGTAGTCCCCGAAGTCGCGCCCCGCGGACGCGTCGCGCCCACGCACGTGCTGCGCGACGAAGACGTAGCCGCGCGACGCCCAGTACCGCCCGGCGGCGTGCAGGATGCGGGTGTACGGCGTGCGCTGCAGGACGACGCCAAAGGGTCCCGGGCCGACCGGGCGCGCGACGTAGCTCGCCAGCCGGGCGCCGTCGCGCGCGGTCATGAAGACGAGCGTGTCCTCGGTGACGGCGTACTGCGAATCGGAGACGACGCCGGGCCACAGCGCGTACGGCCGCTCGACGACGAACGGCGTCGAGCGCCGCACGAGGCGGATGCGCCGGCCGGCTGGGGCGCCTCCGGCGAGCAGCACGCCGGTGAGCGTGTCTCCGTGCCACGCCGCGGCGACCGACTGATCGCCGCCGCGGAGCGTGACCGAGTCACCGCGCGCGACGACCGCGCGCACGTCGACGATCGGCTCGCCCGTGCGACGACGGACGAAGCCGGCAAATCCCGAGTCCGGACCCGCGAAGTGCGCGAACCCGAGGCGTCGCCACCCCTCGAAGCCTGGGCGCGCGGAGGAGCCGCTCGCGAGGTAGGCGTCCCAGTCGCCCGTGAGCACGGGGGGGGCGGGCGCGCGAGGCGAGGCGGCACCGACGGCGAGGATCGCGGCGCACGCGCGCGCGGCGCGCACGACGAATTCACGGAGCATGGGGCGGACGGGCCGGATGGTGGAAGGCGGTGCGACTAAGTTGTCGCCGAACGTGGGCCGACGTGTACCGGGAGCGAGCGACGCCGTGCGCATCACCGACATGAACTGGATGCAGGTCGAGGAGTACCTGCGACGCGACGACCGCGCCGTGCTGCCCCTCGGCAGCACCGAGCAGCACAGCCACCTGCGGCTGACGGTCGACTGCATCCTCCCCGAACGCGTGGCCGCGGAGGCGGCCGCGCCGCTCGGCGTGCCGGTGTTCCCGGTGCTCGCGTACGGGGTGACGCCGTACTTCCGCGAGTTTCCGGGCTCGATCTCGCTGCGCGTCGAGACGCACCTGCGCGTCGTCGGCGACATCCTCGACGGGATGGCGCACAGCGGCTTTCGTCGCATTCTGATCGTGAACGGGCACGGCGGCAATGGCGCGGCGCAGCAGTTCGCGCAGGAGTGGGCCGCCGACCACGCCGGCTGTCGGGTGCTCTTTCACAACTGGTGGAGCGCACCGCGTACCTGGGCCGCGGTGCAGGCCACCGACCCCGTCGCGTCGCACGGGTCGTGGATGGAGAACTTTCCGTGGACGCGCCTGCCCGGCGTCGAGGTGCCGGCGGCGCAGCAACCGATGGTGGACCTGGCCCGCGTGCGCGCGCTCGACCCGGTCGCGCTCCGCGCGTACCTGGGCGACGGCAACTTCGGCGGCTTTCATCAGCGGCCGGACGAGGAGATGCTCGCGATCTGGCAGGTCGCGGTCAACGAGACGCGGGAGTTGCTCGCGGGCTCGTGGGGCGATCCGGCCTAACGGCGCCCGCGGCGATGCGGTGTCTCGTGTGGGGTGCGGGGGCGATCGGCGGGACGATGGGCGCGTGCCTCGCGCGCGCCGGCCACGACGTGACGCTGGTCGACGCGGCCGGCGAACACGTCGACGCGATCGACCGGCAAGGGCTCCAGATCACCGGGCCGATCGCGGCGTTCAACGTGCGGGTACCGGCCTTCACGCCCGACCGGGTGACCGGGACGTGGGACACGGTCGTGCTCGCGACGAAGGCGCACCACACCGAGGCCGCGGCCCGCGCGCTGCGGCCACACCTGAGCGACGCGGGGTGCGTGATTTCGGCGCAGAACGGTCTCAACGAACTCGAGATCGCCGACGTCGTCGGCCCCGAGCGGACCGTCGGCGCCTTCGTCAACTTCGGCGCGGATTATCTGGAGCCCGGCGTGATCCACTACGGCGGCCGCGGCGCGGTGGTCGTCGGCGAGATCGACGGACGCGTCACGCCGCGGGCGATCGCGATCCGGGACACGTGGCGCGACTTCGACGACCGCGCGCTCGTGACGCCCAACGTCTGGGGCTACCTGTGGGGCAAGGAAGCGTACGGTGCGATGCTCTTCGCCACGGCGCTGACCAACGCGTCGATCGCGGACGCCCTCGCGTTACCGGAGTACCGCGCGCTCTACATCGCGCTCGCGCGGGAGATGCTCGCCGTCGCGGCCGCGCGCGGGGTCACGCCCGAGGCGTTCGACGGGTTCGACCCGGCCGCCTACCTTCCCTCCGCCCCGCCGGGTGCCGCGGCGCGCTCGCTCGATGCGCTCGTCGCCTTCAATCGCCGCTCGGCCAAGACGCACAGCGGCATCTGGCGCGACCTCGCGGTACGCAGGCGGCCCACGGAAGTCGATGCGCAGCTCGGCGTCGTCGTGACGCTCGGGCGCGCGGCGGGCGTCGCGACGCCGCTCACGGCGCGGCTGGTCGACCTGATCCACGACATCGAGCACGGCCGCCGCCAGCAGTCGCTCGACACGCTCGCGGCGCTCGCCGCGACGGCGGCCGCTTCGACGACAGCCGTTCCGACGGCGGCTCCGGTCGACGCGTGACGTTCGCGTTCGACGGCCAGACCGCGCTCGTGACGGGCGCGGCGCACGGGTTGGGGCGCGCGATCGCCGTCGCGTTGGCCGAGCGTGGCGCGCACGTGTGGGGCTGCGACGTGCTCGAGGACGAGTTGCTCGAGACGCGGCGGCTGTGCGAGGCGGCCGGCGGCGCGTGCACGGTGCGCGGGGTCGACGTGCGCGACAAACAGGCCGTCGCCGCGTTCGCGGCCGATGCGGCGGCGGCGACGGGGCGCGTGCACGTGCTCGTCAACAACGCGGGCGGCGTGCTCGGGCACGTCGGGCGCCCGCTCGAAGCGGTGGCGCCCGACGAGTGGCAGAGCATCTTCGACGTCAACGTCACGGGCGCGTTCTACTGCGCGCAGGCCGTCGCGTCGGGGATGAAGGCCGCGCGCGCGGGCCGGATCGTGAACATCTCGAGCGGCGCCGGGTTGGGCGTCAGCCTCACGGGGATCCAGGCGTACGCGTCGGCCAAGGCCGCGCAGATCGGCCTCACGCGGCAGCTCGCGCACGAGTTGGGGCCGTGGGGGATCACGGTCAACAGCATCGCGCCGGGGTTCGTCCGCTCCAACCCGTCGACCGAGCGGCAGTGGGCGTCGTACGGCGAGGACGGCCAGCGCGCGCTCATCGAGCGGATCGCGCTTCGGCGCCTCGGGACGCCGCAGGACATCGCCGCGGGGGTGCTCTTCTTCGCCTCGAACGACGCAGGGTGGATCACCGGCCAGGTGCTCTCGATCGACGGGGGCCGCTGATGACGCGGAACGCGGTGACCGCCGACGGCGTGGTGGACGGCACCGCCGACGGTGCGCGGGATCTGGCGCGCGCCGAGGCGGAGGTGGAGGCGCACAGCGCGGCGCTGAAGAAGGAGCTGGGGGTGGGCGACCTCGTGCTCACCCAGATCCTGTTCATCGTCGGCCTGTCGTGGATCGGCGTCGCGGGAAAGCTCGGGTCGCCGCACGTCGTGTTCTGGCTGCTCGCGATCGTGCTCTTCTACCTGCCGTCGGCCGCGGTCGTGATGTACCTGAGCCGATTGATGCCGCTCGAGGGCGGGCTGTATCAGTGGGCGAAGCTCGGCTTCAACGAGACCGTGGGCTTCCTGCTCGCGTGGAATCTCTGGCTGTACGTCATCGTGCACACGTCGGAGATCGGCCTGGAGTGCGCGACGTACCTGTCGTACGCGCTCGGGCCGCGTGCCGCGTGGATGACGACGAGCACGTGGTTCGTCGCGCTGGCGACGGCGGTGCTGCTCGCGCTCATGGTCGTCGCGTCGACGGTCGGGCTGGCGGTCGGCAAGTGGGTGCACAACGCGGGCGGGGTGGTGATGCTGCTCGTGTTCGGCGCGCTGATCGTGCTGCCCGTCGTCGGCCTCGCGACGGGCCACCTGCGCGCGTACCACCCGCTGCAGACGAGCGTCCCGTCGTTCTCGCTCTACAACCTGAACATCCTCGGCAAGATGGGCTTCGGCGCACTCGGCGGGTTCGAGTACGTCGCGATCCTCGCGGGGGAGACGCGGGCACCGGCGCGCTCGGTGCGGCGCTCGGTGCTCGTCGCGGCGCCGGTCATCGCGCTCATGTTCATCCTCGGCACGAGCACCGTGGTCGCCTACATCCCGACGCGCGACATCGACCTGGTGGGTCCGCTCCCGCAGGTGCTCCGCGCCGGGTTCGGGCCATTCGGGATCGCCGGGCAGCTCGTCACGGTCGCGATCCTGATGACGCTCGCGATGCGCGTGGCGCAGACCAACGTCAGCTTCACCGCAGTCGCGCGGCTGCCGATGGTCGCCGGGTGGGACCGACTGCTGCCGGCGTGGTTCAGCCGCCTGCATGCCACCTACCGAACGCCGGTCAACTCGATCGTGCTGGTCGGCGTGTGCGCGTTCGGGATCGCGCTCGTGAGCCTGGTCGGCGTCGGACAGGCGGAGGCGTTCCAGCTGCTGTTCAACGCGAGCGGGATGTTCTACGCGCTGACCTACGTGGTGATGTTCGCGATCCCGCTGTTCGGGCTGCGCGGCGTGACGCCGCGACCGCCGGCGTGGCTGCGGGTCGCGTCGGCGTCGGGGCTGCTGATGACGGTGCTCAACATCGTGTTGTCGGTGGTCCCGATCATCGCCGTGCAGAGCGTGGCGGCGTTCGCGTTCAAGATCACGCTCGCGATCGTGGCGGCCAACGCGGTGGGAGTCGGCATTCTCGTCGCGGCGCGGCAGCGCTCGGGTCGGACACCGTGAGCGCCGCGTCCGCTCGCCGCACGCACCGCTTCTCACTTCTCGCAGAGGACCAGTTCATGGACCGCAAGGAGTTTCTCGTCGGTTCGAGCGTGGCGTCGCTCGGCGTCGCGCTCGGCGCGCTCGCATCGGCCGGCGCGCAGCCGGCGCCTAACGAAGTGCCGGCAGAGGGGCCCGCGGCGGCACTCGCCCGATCCACCGCAGAGCAGGCGACCCGGAAGATTCTGATCGCTGGTGGCGAGTTCGGCACGCCGTTCATCCGCTACCTCGCGGCGCTCACCGGCAAGCCGCGGCCGCGGCTCTGCTTCCTGCCGACGGCATCGGCCGACAACCCGTACGCGATCAACGGGTGGTACCGCGACTGCGCGCCGCTCGCGGTCGAGCCGCACGTGCAGGCGAGCTTCATCGAGAGCCTGAGTCAGACGCAGGGGTGGGACGAAGTGCTGCTGTCGATGGACGGCATCGTCGCCTCGGGCGGAAACACGCTCAACCAACAGGCGATCTGGCGCGCGCAGGGCATCGACGTCGTGCTGCGCGAGGCGTGGAACCGCGGCATCGTGCTCGGTGGGGCGAGCGCCGGCTCGCTCTGCTGGTTCGAGGAGGGCACGACCGATTCGCGCCCCAAGGCGCTGAGCATCGTGCAGTGCCTCGGCTTCCTTCCCGGCAGTCACTGCCCGCACTACGACGCCGAGCCGGGGCGCCGGCCGTTGTACCAGCGGCTGATCGGCTCGGGGCAGATGAAGCCGGGCTACGCGTGCGACAACGCGGCCGGCCTCCACTTCGAAGGCACCGAGGTGAAACGTGTCGTCGCGTCGCGCGAGAGGGCGAAAGCGTACTACGTCAGCGTCGTAAACGGCGCCGTCGCGGAACGCGCGCTCGAACCGGAGCGGATCGCGTAGGCGCGCATGCGCCGTTTGCGTCAGCCTAACGCGGCGGCTCCCGGGGCGTCCAACGGGCGCAGCGTGACGGGCCCCCACGCGCCCGTGCACACGAACGCTCCCCAACCGCGGACATCACCGTGGCGACGCCACAGCTCCAGCTTCGCCTGCCGCAGCGCGTCCGCCACGCCGCACTCGGGGGTGAGCCGCCTGTAGAACGCGGTCATCAGGTCGCGCGTTTCCGCGTCGGGCACGCTCCACAGCCCCGCGATCACGCACGCCGCGCCGGCCGCCTCGAACGATCGGGCGAGGCTCGCGAGCCCCTCGCCGTACTCGATCTCGCCAAGCCCGGTCTTGCACGCGGACAGCACGACGAGCGCCGTCGCGCGCAGATTGAGCGACGCCACCTCGTCGGCCGTGAGCACGCCTGCGTCGTCGCCGTCCATCGCCCGCGCGTTCGCGCCGGCCAGCGCGAGCCCCGTGCGGAGGAGCGGCGCGCCCGCGAGTCGGCCCCCCGCGGCCGACGCGTCGAGCGCGAATCCGTGCGTCGCGAAGTGCACGGCCAGCGGGTCGCGCGCGCCGCGAACACACGCCGTCGTCGCGGCCGCCCCGAGCGTCGGCTCGACGCCGAACACGTCCGCGACCGCGCACGCCTCGTCGCGGGTGCCCGGGAGTGGGCCGAAGCGGAACGCCGAGTCGGCGAGCGCCGCGGACGCGGCGGTAGAAGCGGCGGCGGTGGACGCCGCGGCGGTGGACGCCGCGGCGGTGGACGCCGCGCGCGGGAGGTCGTAGTCCGGCGCGCCGATGACGAGCGCGGACGACCGCGGCGGCCCGTGCGCGGGCGACCGCGGCTCGGGCGCGCGGTCCGCGTGCATCACCGCCGCCGAGCGGGCGGACGAGACGTAGCTGATGCCGTACTGTGCGAGGAGCGGTTCGCCGAGGTCGGTCGGCAGGCACTCGAGCGGTAACGTCCACAACGACCCATCGGGCGCGACGATGAGGCGGGTGCGGCCATCGAACAACGGGACTAACGGATCGAAGACGCGCTGGCGCAGGCGTACGCCGGGCGCCGTCGGGTCG
>DASWUT010000839.1:0-1765 GCA_036401455.1 Gemmatirosa sp.
CGGGCGGGTGTTCGACCTGCCGCCGCAGCCTGCGGCGCGCTACGCCGGGCCGACGGGGGCCGCGACGCCGCGCGTCGCGCTCTGGGCGCCACAGCAGAAGGTGCGCGCGATGACCGCCGGGCAGACGCTGCGCGTGCTGACCCGCGACGCGGCCACGGTCCGCTGGACGGCCGACGGGTGGGCCACCGCGCACGACCGCGACGCGGTCGCTCCCGGCTCGCTCGGGGTGTGCGCGGCGGACCTCGACACGGCCGGGCTGCCGGCGGGGGCCGAGGTGCGGTTCACGATCCGCTGGGCGGACGCGCGCGGGTGGGCGGGGGAGGACTGGATCGTGACGGTCGCGACGGCGGCATAGTGCGCGCGGTGTGGCGCGCACGGCCGCGCGACCACATTCTCCAGACATGCCACAGCTCCTCGACCTGCTGACCGCCGCCGCTGGCGACCGCTACCGGGTCGAGCGCGAGATCGGACGTGGCGGAATGGGGGCCGTCTTCCTCGCGCGCGACCGCGCGCTCGACCGCCGCGTGGCGATCAAGGTGCTGCCGCCGGAGCTCGCCACGCGCACCGATCTGCGCGAGCGGTTCCTGCGTGAGACGCGGACCGCGGCCGCGTTCTCACACCCGCACATCGTTCCCGTGCACGCGGTCGAGGAGCGCGACGGGCTGCTCCTCTTCGTGATGGGCTACGTGGACGGCGAGACGCTCGCCGGGCGCGTCGGGCGCGCCGGCCCGCTCGGCGCGGCGGAGGCGACGCGCCTGCTGCGCGAGGTCGCGTGGGCGCTGTCGTACGCGCACTCGCAAGGCGTCGTGCACCGCGACGTGAAGCCCGACAACATCCTCATCGAGCGGGCGACCGGGCGCGCGCTCGTCACCGACTTCGGGATCGCGCGCGTCACCGCCGGGGCCGCGGGGGCCGCCGACGCGCTCGGCCTCACGCGCGTGGGTGAGGTCGTCGGCACGCCGCAGTTCATGAGCCCCGAGCAGGCGGTGGGCGACGTGGTGGACGGGCGGAGCGACCTGTACGCGTTGGGCATCGTCGGCTTCTTCGCGCTGACCGGCCGCGTACCGTTCGACGGGGCGACGACGCAGGCGGTGCTCGCGCAGCAGATCACGCGCCCCGCGCCGGAGCTGGCCACGCTGCGCCCCGACGTGCCCGAGGCGCTCGCGGCGGCCGTGCAGCGCTGCGTGGCGAAGGAGCCGGCGGAGCGGTTCCCGAGCGGGGAGGCGATGGTCGAGGCGCTCGATGCGGCGGGGGCGGCACACCACGACGTCGCCCCCGCGCTGCGCCTGTTCGCGCAGCGGCTCGAGACCACGCTGCGCGCGCTCGTCATCCTCGCCGTGCTCACGCCGACGCTCGCGAGCTCGTACACGGGTGGCAGCGTCGACGCGCTCGTCATCGCGGGGTTCCTGCTCGCCGTGATGTGGGGGATCGGGCGCGGGCTCGTGACGTACGCGGGGGAGCTGGCGCGCAAGGGCTTCCGGTACGAGGACGTGCGCGCCGCGGTGCGCGCCGTCGACGCCGAACAGCGCGACCTGCGGGCGACGCTGCGGGCGACGCCAGGCGATGCGGAGCGGCGGCGGCGGCACTGGTGGCGGGTCGCGGGCGCGGTCGTGGTGGGGATCGGCTGCGAGGGGGTGACGTTCGGCTTCCTCCGCCACCGCCTGCGCGCGGGGATGTACGGCGTGGAGCCGATCGGCGTCGTGCTCAGCGTGCTCGGGATGGCGTTGATCGGCGGCGCGTTCGTCTCGGTGGTCACCGACCCGCG
>DASWUT010000840.1:0-1707 GCA_036401455.1 Gemmatirosa sp.
GCGATGGTCGGCCAGTCGGTCGCCGCAGCGGACGCGCTCGGCGCCGAGGGGCTCGACGTCACGGTCGTGAACTGCCGGTACCTCAAGCCGTTCGACGAGCTGACGCTGACCGCGCTCCTCGCCGACCACCGACAGCTGCTCGTCGTCGAGGAAGGGACGGTCGTGAACGGATTCGGCGCGTACATGGCGGAGGTCG
The DNA here is from genome assembly GCA_036401455.1 of Gemmatirosa sp. Lineage (GTDB taxonomy): Bacteria > Gemmatimonadota > Gemmatimonadetes > Gemmatimonadales > Gemmatimonadaceae > BPUI01. Next base: position 197 of record DASWUT010000840.1, read on the forward strand.
TCGGAAAGCGCGACGCACAGGTGCGCGTGATCGCGCACGGCGTCCCCGACCGCTTCATCTACGCCGCGTCCCGCACGCGGCAGCTCGCCCAGTGCGGACTCGACGCGGCCGGCATCGCCGAACGGGTGCGCGCGCTCCACGACACGCGGCAGGCGAGCGAGGCGTTCGCGAGCTGACCGCGTCCGCGCGCCCGGCTCGACTCATGGGACCGTCCTCCGCACCGGTGGCGCGCGTCGGCGTCGTCGGCCACCCGCGGTACGAGGGGCTGCCCGAGGTCCTCCGCCATCTGCGCGCGGTCGCCGCGCCGCTCGGGCTCACCCTCTATCCCGAGACGGCGCTCTCGCCCGCGCTGCCGGGCTCGCAGCCACTCACCGAGCACACCGCGCTCGACGCCCTGCTCAGCCTCGGCGGCGACGGCACGCTCCTCCGCGCCGCACGCTTCCTCGCCGGTCGGCAGATTCCCATCCTCGGCGTGAACCTCGGCCGCCTCGGCTTTCTCACGAGCCTTGCGGCCGACGGGCTCGTCGACGGCGTCCGGCGACTCGCCGCGGGCGACTACCTCGCCGAAGCCCGGCTCGCGCTCGCCGCGCGTGTGATCGCCCGGGACGGCTCCGTGCGCCACTCGTGGCGCTCGCTCAACGACGTCGTGCTCCACAAGGGCGGCTTCGCGCGCGTGGTCCGGTTCATGGTCGAGATCGACGGCGAGCCGCTCGGCGCATTCGCGGCCGATGGGATCGTCATCTCGACGCCAACCGGGTCCACCGCCTACAGCCTGAGTGCCGGCGGTCCGATCGTCGTGCCGACGGTCGACTCGATGGTCCTCACCCCCGTGTCGCCACACACGCTCGCCATCCGACCAGTAGTACTCCCCGCGAGCGCCGTGATCCGCCTGCGCGGCGAGTGCGAGCCCGAGACGTTGCTCGCGACGATCGACGGGCAGGTCGGCGCGCGTTTCGACACCGCCGAGGCGCTCGAGATCAGCCGGTCCGAACACCCGGTGTTGGTCGTCCGCTTCAGCGACGGTTCGTTCTTCGGCCGGTTGCGCGAGAAGATGGGGTGGGGTGGTCTGACCGAACGCGACGGCGCCTGACCAATCCGGCGCTCGCGGAGCGGAGAGGCGCCGGGCGGGGTAGAATGGAGCGAACGGCCGTCCGCGCTGCGGCGGCGGCCGTGCCCACGTCCCACGCTGCATGCTGACCGAGCTCCGCATCCGGAACTTCGCCATCATCGACTCGCTCGCGCTGCCGCTCGCGCGCGGGTTCAACGTGCTGTCGGGCGAGACGGGCGCGGGCAAGTCGATCATCGTCGGAGCCCTCGGCCTACTCCTCGGCGAGCGCGCGAGCACGGAGGTGATCCGCACCGGCGCCGACCGCGCGACAGTCGAGGGGACGTTCGACGTCGACGGCCGGGACGACCTCGCGACGCTGCTCGACGCGCGCGGGATCGACGTCGACGCGCGCACGGTCGTGCTCAAGCGCGAGGTCGCCTCCGGCGGGCGCACGCGCGCGTGG
>DASWUT010000841.1:0-6835 GCA_036401455.1 Gemmatirosa sp.
TCACGATGCCCCCCGCGCCGACGTCGCCCAGACGCGGGCCGGCGAGGAAGGTCAGCGACCACAGCCCCCAGAACGCCGCCGCGCGCCACCGCCGCGGGTGCGCTGCATCGCGAGCATTGCACACGGCCACCGCCGCCGTGAGCGCGCCCATGAGCACGTAAACGAACCCGAGCCCGATCACAGCGCGTCGCTCACGGCCGCCTGCCCCGCGCGAGCCGTTCGTCGAGCCGCAGCAGTCGCATGCCGTGCACGCCGAACGCGGCGATCGCCGTGGGCACCGCCCAGAGCGCGACGTGCGTGGGCTCGACGACGATCCCGTTCTCGGCCAGCACACCCTTGATCAGCAGGATCGAGCCGATCGCGATGAACACGTCTTCCCCGAAGAAGAGGCCGATGTTGTCGACCGCCGCGGCGTGCGCGCGGAGCCGCTCGCGCGCGGGCGCGTCGACGGCGTCGGGTGCGGCGCCTTCGACCATCGGCGCGAGCAGCGGCCGCACCATCTGCGGGTGCCCGCCGAGCGAGGTCAGGCCGAGCGCGGCGGTGAGCTGGCGGAGGGCGAGGTAGGCGAGCAGGACGCGGCCTGGCGTCGCTCCCTGGAGCGCCGCGACGAGGGCGCGCGCGCGCTGCTTGAGACCGGCCGATTCCAGCAACCCGATCGTCGGCACGACGAGCCAGACGATGGCGACGTAGCGGTTCTCGATGAACGCGCGGCCGGGCGTGGCAAGCACGGCGAGCGGCGCCTGGCCGGCCGCGAGCCCCGTCACGAGCGCGGCCGCGGCGACGACGAGCAGCGGGTTGACGCGCCGCGCGAATCCCGCGATGACGACGAGGACGCCGGCGAGCGGCAGGAGCGAGCGCATCGGCGAATGATGGGGCCGCGGGGGCCGCGCGGCTACGCCGCCGCTACTACGCCGCCGCTACGTTGCCGGTTCGCGTTCCGACGCGCCGGTGGTCCGACGCGTCGTTCCATCCTCCACGCTCGCGCCCATGTCCGCCTCTGCCGACGCCACCGCCCGGCACATCCGCTGGGAGGACCTGCCCAGGGAGCAGGTCACGCCGCAGCTCGCCCGCCGCCTCGTCACGAGCGAGCGGATGATGCTCGCCCAGGTCTATCTCGAGGCGGGGGCCGTCGTCCCCAAGCACTCGCACGAGAACGAGCAGATCACGTGGATCGTCGAGGGCGCGCTCCGCTTCCACCTCGGCGAGGACGGCGGGCAGGAAGTGATCGTGCGGGCGGGCGAGGTGCTCGTCATTCCGTCGCACCTGCCGCACGCCGCCGTGGCGCTCGAGGCAACGCTCGACGTCGACATCTTCTGCCCGCCGCGTGCGGACTGGCTCGACGGGACGGACACGTACTTCCACCAGGCCGTGCCCCCGGCCACCGGGCGTTAGGCAGGACCGGCCCGATGACGACCGCGTCCGCCCCCGCCCCGTCCCCCACGGCGCGCCTCGACCTGCTCTCGGGCGAGGGCGCGCTCGACGTCTTTCGCCGCGCGCAGGAGCTCGAGCGCGCCGGGCGCAGCGTCGTGCACCTGGAACTCGGCGCGCCCGACGTCGACGCCCCGCCGCACGTCGTCGACGCCGCCGTGCGCGCGCTCCGCGCCGGCGACGCACGCTACGTCGCCCCGCAAGGCCTCCCCGAACTGCGCGAGGCGATCGCCGCCGACGTGCGCTCGCGCGGCGTCGACGTCGACGCCGACCGCGTCGTCGTCACGCCGAGCGCGAAGACGGCGGTGTTCTACGCGCTGCTCGCGACGGTCGGCCCGGGCGACGAGGTGCTCGTCCCCGACCCGGGGTTCCCGATCTACGCGTCCGTGGTGCGCTTTGCCGGCGGGGTGCCGGTCGGCTACGCGCACGACGCCGACGGTGCGCCGGACCTCGACGACATCGCCGCGCGCGTGACGCCGCGCACGCGCGCGCTCGCGCTCAACGCGCCCGGCAACCCCACCGGCGGCGCGTTGGACGAGGCGGGACTGGCGCGCCTCGCCGACCTCGCGCGGCGGCACGATCTCGTCGTCGTCGCCGACGACATCTACTCGCGACTCGTCTACGCGGGCGGGCGCGCGCCGAGCGTGGCGGCGTTCGCGCCCGAGCGCACGCTGCTCGTCGACGGGTTCTCGAAGACCTACGCGATGACCGGCTACCGGCTCGGCTACCTCGTCGCGCCCGCGGCGTGGATGGAACGGCTGGTGACGCTCGCGATCAACGGGCACACGTGCGTCCCGCCGTTCGTGCAGCGCGCGGGCGTGGCGGCGCTCGAGGGACCGCAGGACGTGGTCGCGTCGCAGGTCGCCGCCTACCGCACGCGGCGCGACCTGCTGGTCGGGGCGCTCGGCGCGATTTCGGGCGTGCGCTGCGCGACGCCGGCGGGCGCATTCTACGTCTTCCCCGACTTCTCGGGCGCGCTCGCGCCGCGCGGCCTCACGTCGCGCGCGTTCGCCGCGCGGCTGCTCGAGGCGCACGGCGTTGCGGCAATCGACGGCGCGGCGTTCGGTCCGCGCGGCGAGGGACACCTGCGCTTCTCGTTCGCCTCGGCGCGGTCGGACCTCGACGCCGCGGTCGCGGGCGTGCGCGCGGCGGTCGACACGTTGGGCGCGTGAGGTCGTTAGGCGCGTACGCCGCCGGAGGGCCCGACCGTGACACCGATGTCACGCGCCGCGGGCCGACGCGCGGCGAAGTATCGAGGTCACACCAATAAAGCTTGTCCACGGGGTGTGATTCAGGGCACGGATTCGTTAGCCCGTAAGGGGTTGGTTGCGGTCGACTCGCGCGCACCCCTGTTGCGCGGGCGCCCCCAACGTCGCACCGCAGCCCCGTCCCATGCACGCCCCGCCGCACGCCGCTTCCCGCCTCTGTCCGTCGGTTCCCCGCCCCTTCGCCGCGTTCGCCGCCACGCTCGCCGCCGTCGCGGCGGTTGGCGCGTCCGCGTGCTCCGATACCCCGACCGCGCCCACGTCGACCGCCGCCGTGGCCGCGCTGCCGTCGTTCAGCACCGCGACATGGCAGGGCACCAATTCGTCCGCGTCCGTCAGCAGCCGTCTGAGCCCCAGCCAGTGCGTCAGTGCCCTGAACGGCGGCACGACGCCCGGCACCAAGGTCGTCGTCTCCACCTGCACCGGCGGTCCGGAACAGCAGTTCGTCTGGAACGCCAGCGGCGAGATCCGCAACGGCGCTCTCTGCGTCGACGCCTCGGGCGGCCAGGGGAACAACGGCGACCACGTCATCCTGTACGGCTGCAACGGCGGCCAGAACCAGCAATGGACCGGCACCACGGCCGGACAGATCATCGGGATGAACGGCCGCTGCCTGGACATCCCGGGAAGCAGCACGGTCGACGGCACGCAGCTGATCATCTGGAACTGCCACGGCACCCAGAACGAGTCCTGGGACGAGCACACGATCACCACCGCCGCGCCCGTGCCCACGCCCGTCGTGACCGCGACGACGGGCACGCGCGCGCAGGTGCTCGCTTTCATGGCCGCGTCCAACCTCGCCTCGGTCAGCGCGATCCAGGCCAAGGGCGGAGCGTACGCGAAGTACGAATCCGACTTCGTGACCTACGCCAACCGCCACTGGGCCAGTGACAGCACCTCGTTCGACGCGAACTTCTACGACCGCGCGATGATCTACTACGTCTGGTGGGCGCGCACCGGCAACGCGACCTACCTCGACCGCGCGAACAAGCTCGCGATCCAGGCCCGTACGGACATCGAGAGCTGGAACTACTACCCGATGACGTACAACCTCATGCTCGACGGCGTCGCGCTGCACGCCCTCGTCACCGGTGACCAACGCTCGGCGGCGGCCGTGGCGAAGGTGGCCGACAATCTCGCCAACCCGCACGGCTGGTTCTCGTACGTGGCCGGGCACGTGGGGGACGCCGAGGGTGACAGCCGCAACTCGGCGCGCATCCTCAACGGCGTGCTCGACGCCCAGTTACTCCAGGTGAACAGCCCGGCCGGGTACAGCTACGCCGCGCTGCTGCCCGACCTGGAGACGCGGATCCTCGGCACGCAGAGCGCCGATGGCGCGTACCGCTGGCCGAACCAGTGCAACTTCGACAAGCCGTTCATGACGGGCATGCTGAACGACGCGCTGATTCGGTACTACACGTCGTTCCAGGCGGACCCGCAGATCGTGTCCGCGGTGCAGAAGTCGGTCGACTACCTGTGGGCGCACGACTGGGTGCCGGGCGACCAGGGCTTCCGCTACATCGGCTCGCCGAACGGCTGCAGCAACCCGTCGAGCGGCGGCACGGGTGGGGCCACGGACGACCTCAACAACCTGATCTCGTCGGGCTTCGCCTTCGTCGCCAAGCAGACCGGCGATGCGTCGTACTTCACCAAGGCCGATGCCGTCTTCAGCGGCGGCGTGTACAACGCCTGGATCACCGGCACAAAGCAGTTCAACCAGGAGTACACGGCGTCCTACCGCTACCTCGCGCTCCGCTTCTGAGCGCGGTGCGTTAGGCGGGTGATGGGCGGCGGATGGTGCTGCCGCCCATCACCCGCCGCCGGTTCCCTCCGCTGCGAGCCGCGCGTCGAGCGCGGCTCGCAGCGCGTTCAGCCGGTCTGCGGGCAGCACGCGCGGCTCGGGGTCCATCGCCTCGAGCGCGCGGACGAGCACTCCGGCGATGAGGTAGTTGCGCACCCGCTTGCTGTCCGCCGGCACCACGTACCACGGCGCGCGCGCGGTGCCCGTCTTCCGCAGCACGTCCCGGTACGCGTCGGTGTAGTCGTCCCAGCGCGCCCGGTCGTCGAGGTCCCCCTCATCGTACTTGTAGTGCTTGGCGGGATCCGCGAGCCGCGCCCGCAGACGCCGCGCCTGTTCGGCGCGCGAGACGTGCAGGAACAGCTTCACCACCACCGTTCCCTCGTCGACGAGCATCCGCTCGAACTCGACGATGTGCCGGTAGCGCCGCGACCACACCGCTTCGGGCGCGAGCCCGTGAACGCGCACCGCGAGCACGTCCTCGTAGTACGAGCGGTTGAAGATTCCGATCGCGCCGCGCGGCGGGCAGGCCGCGTGCGCCCGCCACAGATAGTCGTGCCGTGTCTCGATCCCGGCCGGCACGCCGAACCCCGTCACCTGGCACGCCTGCGGATTGCAGGCGGCGAACACGTGCCGCACGGTGCCGTCCTTGCCGCCGGCGTCGCGCGCCTGCAGCACGACGAGCAACGCGCGCGAGCCGTCAGCGATCAGCCGCGTGTGCAGCGCGGCCAGCCGCGCCAGTCGTTCCGCGCTCGCCTGCTCGAGCGCATGGCCGCGCGGCGCGTCGTCCGGGCGGGCGGCCTCGGCGTCGGTGAGCGCGGGAACGGCGTCGGGGTCGACCGGATCGAGGTGCACGAAGTTCCGCGAAGGAAGAAGCGCGCCGGGCGCGTGCCCCACTAGGTTGCGAGGGTCCGCGGCGCCGCGTGCTCCGCCCACCCCCCGTCCCCGGAGCTGCCCCCGTGGCCCGAAAGCCCAACTACGGTTTCGAGAAGCGCCAGAAGGAGCTTGACCGCAAGAACAAGAAGGAAGAGAAGCTGAAGCGCCGCGAGGAGGGCCGCGAAGAAGACGGCCCCGTCGAGAGCAGCACCGAGCCCGGCTTCGACGAGTACGGCCGCCCGCTGGCAGTCACGCCCCCGGACGGCGCGGGCTCCGCGTCCTGACCCGCGGACATCGCGGACGGGGCCGGCTGGCTCCGTCCGCCCGGTCCAGGGCCCGGCCCGTTCAGCCGATCAGCATCGTCTCGCAGCGCGCCGCGAGCGCCTCGCGCGTGTAGCGCGCCCCGTCCGCCGCCTTCCACTCCCAGACGCCATCGGTGATCGCGGGGGTGAGGATCTCCTGCGCGAGCGTCTCTGCGCCACCGGTTCCACCGGGTGCGCGCGCCGCGCCCGGCCGCGCGACCCGCCCGCGCCAGGTCACGATCTGCAACTCGCCGAGCTGCAGGTCGGATGCCCCCGGCGGAAACCACGACACGCTCACCGCGCGTGCGGCCCCTTGCAGGATGCACCCGCGCGGCGTGCGCACGCGCTGCACCTCCGGCGTCGTCTCTCCCCCACGGGCCGGCGGCCGCTCCGGCGCGAGGGCATCGAGCAGGGCGTTCACCGCATGCTGGACCCCCGTGCGCTGCTGCGCCGTCGGCCGGTCCTCCCAGCGCGACGCGGTCGCGCCGCCCACGCCGTCTTCGTCGTCGTCGATCACGTCCGTCTCCCGCGCGAGCCCCGCGCCGTGTCCCTGAATGCCGGCCATCCGCGCGACCACCGCGGCGCCAGTGCTGGCGCGCCACCGCAGGTGCGGGAACGTCAACGGGGCTCTCGCGAGCGCGAGAGCCCCGTCCGGCGTACCACGGACAAAAGTTACGGCTCGGTCCGACACTCGGCAACCGCTGCCGGCCGGTGCCTGCGCTACCGCACGTGCGGTAGCACGTGCTACCGCAGCGCGCCGACCGCCGCCTCCGCCGCGCGCACCACCCCGCCCCCGACCACGAGCGCGTGCACCGCGCGCAGATCCGCCTGCAGCGCGCGGTCGCCGTCGAGCGCGGGCACCACGGTGCGGATCGCCGCGCGCGCCGCGCCCGTCCCCGGCGCGGGCGCGAGCGGCGCCCGCAGATCGAGCCCCTGCGCCGCGCACAGCAGCTCGAGCGCGACCACCCACTGCGCGTGCTCCACCACCTGCCGCGCGTGGCGCGCGCTCGTCGTGCCCATCGACACGTGGTCTTCCTGGTTGGCGCTCGTCGGGATGCTGTCGGCGCTCGCCGGATGCGCGAGCACCTTGTTCTCGCTCACCAGGCTCGCCGCCGTGTACTGCACGATCATCAGCCCCGAGTGCAGCCCCTGGCGCGGCGTCAGGA
>DASWUT010000842.1:0-2935 GCA_036401455.1 Gemmatirosa sp.
CGAGCGGCCGGTCGGGGCCTCAGGGCGACACGGAAACCGCGCGGGCGTGCACGGGACCGGCGCGACGGACAGGGCGCGACGGCACGGGCGCGACGGCACGGGCGAGACGGACGAAGCGGGACGGATGACGCGGGGGCGGAACGGGACCCGCGAGACGGGTCGAGCGCAGGGCGGAACGGATCGGGCGACTCCCCCCGCCGTCGCCGCCCCGCTCGCGCCCTGCCCGGCCGGGCGCTCCGTCCCGCACCTATGCGTCCGCGCCCCACTCCGTCCGCCGTCCCTGTTCCGCGCCATCTCGCACGTCCCGCTGCGTCGTCCGACGTACACGCTCGTCCAACGTCCCGCTCTACCCGTCGCCCCACCCGAGTCTGCACCACCGGGTCTCCGAGCTATCAGTCCCGCCCGCCCCAGCCAACAGCCTCTTCCGATTCCCCGTCCCGCCTAACGACGACAGCTACAGCGGGACGGGTACAGCGGGACGGGTACAGCGGGACGGCTCAAACGGGACCGGCATTGCTCTCACCCCCTCCAAACCTCTCCATATTCCTCCTGAACATCTCCTCCACCCTCCTCGCCTGCCGATCGTACTCCTCCCCGACCGCCCATGTCCCCCTGGCGTCGAGAACGGCGGCCGGTACCCCTTCGACGTGCTGTGGCACCGCGAGCCCGAACACCGGATCCACCTTCGTCGGCGCCTCATCGAGCTCCCCCGACAACGCCGCGCGAACCATCGCGCGCGTGTGCGCGAGCTTGATGCGCTGCCCCACCCCGTACTGCCCCCCGCTCCACCCGGTGTTCACGAGCCAGACCTTCGCCCCGTGCTCCGCCAGCTTCGCGCCTAACATCTCGGCGTACTTCGTCGGGTGCCAGACGAGAAACACCGCGCCGAAGCACGCCGAGAACGTTGCCTGCGGCTCCGTGACTCCTCGTTCCGTGCCCGCGACCTTTGCCGTGTAGCCCGAGAGGAAGTAGTACATCGCCTGCTCGGGCGTCAGCTTCGCGATCGGCGGCAGCACCCCGAACGCGTCGGCCGTGAGGAAGATCACCGTCTTTGGGTGAGCGCCTCGCCCGCCGCGAACGTGGTTCGGGATGTACGGGAGCGGGTAGCTCGCTCGCGTGTTCTCCGTGATGCGCTGGTCGTCGAACCGTACGCGGCGACGATCGTCGAGCACCACGTTTTCCAGCACCGTGCCGAACATCTGCGTCGTACGGAAGATGTCCGGCTCGCTCTCTGGGGAGAGGTTGATCGCCTTCGCGTAGCAGCCGCCCTCGAAGTTGAACACCCCCTCATCGCTCCAGCCGTGCTCGTCGTCGCCGATGAGGGCGCGCTCGGGATCGGCAGAGAGCGTCGTCTTGCCCGTGCCCGACAGTCCGAAGAAGAGCGCCGTGTCGCCCGCGTCGCCGACGTTCGCCGAACAGTGCATCGACAGCACGCCGCGCTTCGGCATCAGATAGTTCATGATCGTGAACATCGCCTTCTTCAGCTCGCCCGCGTAGCGCGTGCCGCCGATGAGGATCGTGCGGCGCCCGATGTGCACGACGATGAACGTGCCCGTCCGCGTGCCGTGGCGCGCCGGGTCGGCCTGCATCTCCGGCGCGTGCAGCACCGTGAAGTTGGGCACGAACGTGGGAAGCTCTGCAGGCTCCGGGCGGATGAACATGTTGCGCACGAACAGCGCGTGCCACGCGTTGGGCAGCACGTATCGCACCGAGAGTCGGTGCGCCGGATCGGCACCGCAGTACAGATCCTGCACGAACAGCTCGGGAACCGTGCCGAGGTGTGCCTGCACGTCCGCGAGCAACACGTCGAAGTGCGCCTCGGTCATCGGCTGGTTCACCTTGCCCCAGTCGACGTCGGCCTCACTCGACGGCTCGCGTACGACGAACTTGTCGTTGGGCGAGCGGCCCGTGTGCGGCGACGTCACGGCGACGAACGGCCCCATGTCGGCCAGCTCGCCTTCTCCCCGGCGAACCGCGTCCTGGACGAGTTCCGGCGCGACGAGGTTCCAGTGCACGGCGCCGGCCGGCGTCACGCCGAGTGCCGCGAGACCCTGCGCGCCCGTGCCGGGCGTACCGGTCCCGGTCGCGTCGGTGTTCGCGGGCGCGTCGGGTCGCGTGAGAGTGGCCATGTGCGAAAAAATCAGTGAGGCGGTGAAAGTCGTTCAGCGATTGCCGGCGGCGCGGCCCTGCGCGTCCATCACCGCGACGGCGGTCATGTTCACGATGTCCTGCACGTCCGCGCCCTGCTCGAGCACGTGCACGGGGCGGTTCATGCCGACGAGGATCGGCCCGATCGCCGTCGCGCCGCCGAGACGGCTCAGTAACTTGTAGGCGATGTTCCCCGCGCTCAAGTTGGGGAATATCAACACGTTGGCCTCGCCCCGCAGCGTCGAGAACGGATAGCGACCCTGTAACACGCGCGCGTCGACCGCGGTGTCGGCCTGCATCTCGCCGTCCACCTCGAGCGTCGGATCCGCGGCGCGAACGAGCTGCACGGCCGCGGCCACCTTCTCCGCCTCCGGATCGCGCACCGAGCCGAAGTTGGAGAACGAGAGCATCGCCACGCGCGGGACCTCGCCGAACGTGCGCACGATGCGCGCAGCCGCGAGCGCGATGCGCGCCAGCTGCTCGGACGTCGGATTGATCGTCACCGTGGTGTCGCCGCAAAACACGACGCGCTTCTCGAATACCAGCATGTACATCCCGCTCAGCACGCCGGCCTTCGGGTGCGCGCCGACCGTCTCGAGCGCGGGGCGGATCGTCTCGGGGTAGGTCGCGTTCACGCCCGACAGCACCGCGTCGGCGTCGCCTAACGCCACCATCGAGCAGCCGAAGTAGTTCGGGATCGCCAGCCGCTGCCGCGCCTCGGCGAGCGAGAGCCCCTTCCGCTGCCGCCGCTCCCACAGGTACGCCGCGTACGCCTCCCGCCGCGGCG
>DASWUT010000843.1:0-1628 GCA_036401455.1 Gemmatirosa sp.
CGCGCTCGGCCTCGCCCTCGTCGAGGCCAACCGGCTCGCCGACACGCTCCGCGCCGAGCGGCTCGGGGCGCGGGAGAGCGCGGCGCTGCTGCGGCGTGTGCTCGCGACCGTGGACGTGGCGCTGTTCGCGTTCGACGAGCGCGACCGACTGCAGCTCGTCAACCCCGCGGGCGCGCGCCTCCTCGCCCGCGCCGACGACGACGCACTGGGCGCCTCTGCCGCGGCGTTAGGCCTCGATGCGCTCGTCGGCGACGACGGTGCGGCGGCGGCGCGCGTCGTCGCGGCGACCTTCCCCGGCGGCAGCGGGCGGTGGGAGGTGCGCACCGGAAGCTTCCGTCAGAACGGGCGTCCGCACCGCCTGCTCGTCGTCACCGACCTGAGCGAGGCGCTGCGTGCGGAGGAGCGCGTCGCGTGGCAGCGCCTCGTGCGCGTGCTCTCGCACGAGATCAACAACTCGCTCGCGCCGATCAAGACGATCGCGGGAAGCCTCGCGCGCCGGGCGCGCCGCGCCGCAGCTGATGGCGACCCGGGCGTGCTCGACCCGCTCGCCACCGCGCGCGGGCTCGAGACCGTCGCCGACCGCGCCGACGCGCTCGCCCGCTTTCTCGGGGCGTACGCGCGGCTGACGCGCCTGCCGCCACCCGCGCGCCGCCCGGTCGACGTCGCCGCGTGGATTGCGCGTACTGCCGCGCTCGAGCACCGCGTGCCGGTGGAGGTGCATCCGCCGCCCGACGCGGCCGCGGTCCGCGTCGATGCCGACCCGGACCAGCTCGACCAGCTGCTCATCAACCTCGTGCGCAACGCGGCCGACGCCGCGCTCGAAACGGGCGGTGGGGTGCGGGCCTGGTGGGCGGCCGACGACGCCGGCGCCCCGAGCGGTGGCCCGGTGCGCGTGGTGATCGAGGACGATGGGCCGGGGCTCGCCGCGACGGCGAACCTCTTCGTGCCGTTCTACAGCACGAAGCTCGACGGCAGCGGCATCGGGCTCGCGCTCGCGCGGCAGATCGCCGAGGCGCACGGCGGCACGGTCACGCTGGCCAACCGCGACGACGGGCAGCATGGGTGCCGCGCCGTCGTCACGCTGCCGGTGCGCGGGCCGTGAGGCGCGCGGTGGCGGCTGTCGTAACACGCGGCCGGGTGTCCGGTTCCGGACGGTGGCGTCCCACGGCGCAACGGCGCGCGGGCGCCCCACTTCGCGTGACGTTCGCCTAACCGCTTGCGCGGCCCTCGCTTGCGCGACACGGAGTGGACCTGCGCCGCGGGTACGCGTTTTCCTCTCGTTCGGGCCATGCACGCCGAACTTCGCTCCGCCATCGCTCAACTCCGTCGCGCGCCCGCACACGCCGCGGCCGTGGTGCTCACGTTCGCCCTCGGCGTCGGCGCGACGACGGCGATGTTCAGCGTCGTCGACGCGGTGCTCTTGCGGCCGCTGCCGCTCCCCGACCCCGCACGCGTCGTCGAGCTGACGACCGCGCTCGCGGGGGAGCCGCGTGGTGGGTCGCCCGGGCTGCTCACCGGGTGGCGCGCGCAGAGCCGTCAGCTGCAGGCGATCGCAGGGATCGAGACGCGCGACGCCACGCTCGTCGAGGGCACCGAGGCCACGCGTATCCCGACGCTCGCCGTCGACG
>DASWUT010000844.1:0-4692 GCA_036401455.1 Gemmatirosa sp.
GTCGGCGAGGAACACCGTGCACTTCACGACGTCGTCCATCGTCGCGCCCGCGCGCGCGAGGGCGGCGCGCATCGACGTCAACGCCTGCGCGGTCTCGGCGCCGACCCCGCCCGGAGCGAGGGTCCCGTCGGCGCGCGTGCCTAACGTGCCGGAGAGCCAGATCGTCTCGCCGACGCGGACCAGCTGCGACAGCGGCGCGGCGGCGGTGGCCGCGACCCACTCACCACGCGCCGTCGGCGGCGATTGCTGCGCGGCGAGCGGGGCGGCGGTGGCCATCGCGACGGCGAGCCACGGTGTTGTCCTGGTGATCATGTGCGGTCTCATACCTCTCCCGCCCGCGCGAAGCGAGCGATGTGGTCCGCCGCGCGGAAGGCGAGCGCCTGAATCGTCATCGTCGGCTGGCCGCGCCCCGACGTCACGAGGCTGCTGCCGTCGCAGATGAACAGGTTGCGCACCTCGTGCGCGCGGTGATACCGGTCGACCACCGACGTGCGCGGGTCGTCGCCCATGCGGCAGGTGCCGAGCAGGTGGGCGGTGCCCTCGGACGGCTTGACCGGCGTCGTCCAGACGCGCGTCGCGCCGGCGGCGTGCAGCATGTCGACCGTGCGCGCCTGCAGAAAGCGCATCGTCTGCAGGTCGTCCGGGTGGTCCGTGTAGGTCACCCGCACCGCGGGGCGCCCCCAACGGTCCTTGAGCGTGGGGTCGAGCGTGATCGTGTTGGTCGGCAGCGGAAGCGACGTGGTGTGCGACGCGAACTCGACGGTGCGCGTGTACAGCTCGTGCACGGCGCGGGCGTAGCCGCGCCCCCACGTCGGCGCGCCCGGCGGCAGCCCGCCGAGCGCGAACTCGATCGCGCCCGGGCTGAACCGGCCGTCGATCCCGCCGCCGCCGTAGAAGCCGCGTTTGGGATCGGTATCGTAATAATCGTGGACGATGCGCGTCACCTGCGGCCCCTTGTACTCGTTGAGCGGATGCTCGAACGCGCCCCACGCCGACGCGTAGCCGTTGAACATGAGGTGCGTGCCGACCATGCCGCTGCCGTTGGCCAGTCCGTGGGGGTGCCGCGGCGACGCGGAGAGGAAGAGCAGCCGCGGCGTCTCCGCCCCGTTGCCCGCGAGCACGACGGCGCGCGCGCGCTGCTGGCGTTCGACGCCGGCGCGGTCCCAGTAGACGACGCCCGTCGCGCGTCCCGCTGGGTCGGTCTCGACGCGGTGCACCACCGACTCCGTGCGCAGCTCGCAGCGCCCGGTCGCGAGCGCCTCGGGGATCATCGTCGCGAGCGTCGACGACTTCGCCCCGAACTCGCAGCCGTAGCCCATGCAGTAGCCGCACGCCATGCACGGCGCGCGGCCGTTGTGCGGGCGCGAGAGGATCGCCATCGGCGCCGGCTGCGCGTGCAGCCCGACCGCATGCGCGCCGCGCTCGAGCAGCACGCCCGACGACTTCACCGGCAGCGGCGGCACCGGGTACGGGCGCGAGCGCGGCGGGTCGAACGGCCCCGGCGCACCCGACACGCCGATGTCCCAGTCCACCTTGGTGTAGTACGGCTCCAGCTCCTCGTACGTGATCGGCCAGTCGGCGAAGCCGGTGCCGGCGATCGGGCCTAACAGCGAGCGCTCGCGGAAGTCGACCGGGCGGAAGCGCCAGAAATTGGCGGTGTAGTGCACCGAGCTGCCGCCCACCCCGCGCGCCGACCAGATCGCCTGCTGCGCGCGGGCCACCTCACGCTCGCTAGTGCGGAAGGTCTGCGGGAAGTCACCCGGCCCGCCGCTATATGCGCCGAGCAGGTGGATCCCGAGTTCGTCGTGGCGAAAGTCGGTCGCCCCGCGCCATGGGCCCTGCTCGAGCACGACGACACCGTGCCCCGCGCACGCGAGCTCGCGCGCGAGCACGCCGCCCGCCGCGCCCGAGCCGACGACGACGAAGTCCACCGCTTCGTCCTCACGATAGGTGCGCTGCGCGGGCGTTCCCTGCGCGGGGGCGTTCATGCGACCGGCCGCGGTGCGCCCGCGGCGTGGTCCGGGGCGCGGGTCGTGTCGCGCGCGGCCTCGGCGTCGTACCAGCCGTAGGGCGCCTCGTACATCGGCCGGTGGTCGACGTCGAGCAGCCGCCACCCCGCACCGCCCTGGTTGCCGCCGTAACTCGGGTCGGCGAACGTGCCGATGACGACCAGCCGGCGCACCCCCGCGAAGAACGGGTCCCGCTCGATCTCACGGAGGACCGCGGTCTGCCGGTCCGCGTCGAGATCGGCGAAGCTCACAACGTTAGGCACGACCGCCCGCGCGCGGGCGTCGAGCGCGGCGAGCCCCGCGCGCGTGCCCGGGAGCCGCGTCGCGAAGAACGATGCGAGCGCGCGGTCGGCGAAGTGCGCCGCCCCCGCTTCCTCCGCGCCCGGCAATCCGTCGCCCGACGGAAGGATCTGCGCCGCCACCGCACGGAACGTCCGCCCCTCGGCCGCCGTGAACGTGCGGAACGGCGCACCGCGGCGTGCGTCGTCGCGCGCGCACGCGGCGAGCGCGGCGGCCCACGGGACGTAGCGCGCGAGGCCGGCTCCGGCGAGAACGCGCCCCGCATCGGCGAGAAACGCCCGACGCGTGTGGTCGTCCGCAACGTCCGGCAGGGCGGCCGCCGGCGCGGCGGGGAGGACGGGCAGGGCGGAGCGCATCGGCGGGCCTCTCCGGAGGCGGCGGCGGACGTGGGGACCGGGGCCACGCCGAGTTCGTCGCGTGACGTCCTCAATAGTCCGCCTCCGGGTCGTCGGCGCAAGACCTCCGCGACGCGCCATCGTGCACGAACCGGTTCGACGCCGATCGATACCAATCGGCGGATTCGACCCGCCCGCGTCGTGCCCGCATCCTACAGCACGAACGACTGCGTTTGGAAGGCGAGGAACACCGCCGCCCAGTGCGCCGGGGGGGCAGGGAAGGAGAGCAGCAGGCCGCCGTCCTGGAACGTGCCGTTGTCCACGCCGTGAGGACCGGGCGGGTTGCCCTGGTTCATGTGGATGTCGTGCACGCCGAGGTCCGGCCGCAGCCCGAACGGGTTGGCGCCGGTTGCGCTGCCGCCGGGATCGCTGAACAGGCTGCCGAAGGCGAACAGGTCGGCCCCCGCCGTGATTGCCGACGCGACGATCGCGCTGAGCGCGGTGTTGAGATCGTCCGCGGGGTGCGTGGGGTCGACCGGCAGCAACGCCATCGCGTCGCGGCTGACGAGGTGCTGCCGCAGGTAATCGAGCCCCAGACCGTCGGCGTGCCCCGACCCGATCGGCGTCGCGCCTCCAGGGAGGGCCAGAAGGTCGGCCGCGCGCGCGGGCGTGAAGTTCGCCGCGATCGCGTAGAGCACCTCCGAGCCATCCTTCGAGAACACGTTCACCGCCACGTCGTACTGCTGCGCTCCACCATCGAGGCGGATGTGGAGGTGCGGCGAGTCCTGCGGGCCTGTGGCCGGGAAGATGCGCTGCTCCAGCGGTCGGCCGCGCACGACGCCGTACGCTTGGAGGCCCGGTCCGCCGGGCGCGTCGCGAGGTTCGGTCATCGGCATGTCTCCACGGTGCCTGGGGCGGGGCCCGCACGCGGGTGCGGTGCGCACGGTGCGCGCGGTACGGTGCGGACTTCGAGGCGCCAGTCTACGCGTACTCGCGACGACAGGGAATCGAGGACATCATGCAGCCGCTCGCCGATCGAGGGATCGGATTCGAACACCGGGCGGAGGGCGCCGGGCCGCGCGACGCCGATTCTGTCGACCTGCCCTGGTGCCCGCAACCACCACACATCGAGGTTCACATGAAGCGCGTCACGGGCATCGGCGGCATCTTCTTCAAGGCGAAGGACGCACCGGCGCTGCAGGCATGGTACAAGCGCCACCTCGGCATCGACGTCCAGGTGTGGGGCGGGGCCGCGTTCGACTGGGTCGACGCGGATGGCAAACCGACGGGTGGAACGACCGCCTGGTCCGTCGTTCCGGAGGCAAGCAACCAGTTTGCGCCGAGTGCGGCGTCGTTCATGGTCAACTACCGCGTCGACGACCTTCCCGCGCTCGTCGACGCGCTCAAAGCAGAAGGCTGCAACGTTCTCGACAAGATGGACGACTCGGGGTACGGCAAGTTTGCCTGGGTCATCGACCCCGAGGGCAACAAGGTCGAGCTGTGGCAACCAGCTGCCGAGTCGTGAGCCGCGCCCGCCGGGGGTGATCGGCGCGACGATCGCGGGACGTCACGCCCGGTTAGGCGCGCGCGACGAGGTAGCGGAACGTCGCCCCGACCGCGAACCGACCGTCGGGCGTTTCGAACGGCGCGAGCGCGTCGGCGTGGGCGCGCGACACCGCGTCCTCGCCGGCGTGCCGGATGGCACGCTGCGCGACGCCAGACCCGTTGAGCCCGCGCAGGGCGGTGGCGAGGTCGGGGTACGTCCACGTCGTCTCGACGTCGGCCACGCGTTCCGGTGCGAGCCCGGCTTCCGCCGCGAGCGCGCGGAGCGCCTCCGCGTCGGACAGCGCGAACGGGCCCGGCGCGCCCGGCGGCGGGGGTGGCAGCAACGGGCGCAGCGCGGTGACGAGCGACGCGGCCGGCATCCCGTCCGGCCGGCCCCAGGTCGCGATCACCACCGGCGCTCCGGGGCGCGCGACCCGCCGCGCCTCGCGAAGCGCCGCGACGGGTGTCCCGGCGTACTGAAACGCGTTGAAGCCGGTGACCGC
>DASWUT010000845.1:0-2165 GCA_036401455.1 Gemmatirosa sp.
CCTACCACCCCCGGTCCCCTCACATCCAGAACGTCCACCGCCCCGTCGCGATCACGAACAGCGACAACGCCAGATTCGTCACCGCGTGCACCAGCACCAGATCGCCTAACGCCCGCGTCCGCCCCATCCACCAGTTGTAGATCACCCCGCACAGCAGCCCCACCTCCCAGTATGGCCCGTGCTCGGCCGCGAACAGCGCGGCCGTGCCCCAGAACGCGAACGCCGTGTACCGCCCGAGCGGCACGCGCTCGAACCGCGCGTCCTGGAGCCAGCGCGGCAGCCACCCGCGCCAGAACAGCTCCTCCAGCACGGGCACGAGCAGCGCCGCGCGCGCCGTGCGCAGCACGAGCATCACGGGCGTCAGCTCCGCGGGCGCGATCGACGTCTTCAGCGATCCGGTGATCGCGTTCTGGAACAGCCAGTGCCCCCGCCACCCGGGCACGAGCAGGTCGGGCGCGACCCAGAGCGCGCACACCGCGAGGCCTAACGCGACGCCGGCGAGCGGCCGCGTCGGGCGGAGCGCACGGGGCAGCAGCGGCCGCGCGAAGCCGACGATTCCGGCCAGCACGACGAGGTCGCGTACGATCTCGCGCGCGGGGTTGGCGAGCGGCACGTAGCGGTCGAGCGCGAGCCACGCGACGAACACCGCGAACGGCCCCACGTACGCCGCGGTCCCCGCCGGGGGGAGTGGCACGCCGACCGGCACGTCGACGCCCGGTTCCGCCGGCGCGACGTCCTCCGTCGGCGGGTGGGAAGCGGTCGCGCTCATCGCGCGCGCGCGCTGTCGGCGGGGGGCGGCGGCGACACCCCGACCAGCTCGACGTCGAAGATCAACTCCGCGCGCGGCGGGATCGGCCCGCGCCCGCGTTCCCCATAGGCGAGTTGGTAGGGAATGAACAGCCGGCGTCGGCCCCCCACGCGCATGCCCTCGAACCCCGCGTCCCATCCGGGGATCACGCGCCGCTTGCCCTGCTCGAAGCGGATCGGCTCGCCCCGGTCGCGCGAGGAGTCGAACCGCGTGCCGTCGCGCAGCCACCCCGTGTAGTGCACCGCGTACACCTGCCCCGGTTGTGCGGGCGCACCCGTGCCGGGCGCGACGTCGACGTAGCGCATGACGTATTGGGTCACCACCGGGCCGGCGACGGGCGGGATGCTCGCGGGGAGGGGTGCCTGTCGCGCGGCCCGGTGCGCGCACGCGGGCGCAGCCGCGATGCTCGTGACGGCGACGGCATACGCCGCGGCGCGCGGCACGACGCGCGCGCGCCAACGCGGCGCGAATGGCGGGGTGGAACGCATGCGCGGCAAGATACCAGCGACCGGCAGCCGCGCTCGCGCCCGCGCGCGGCGACGCGCAACGACGGGCACGCGGCGGCGTGCCACGGCAGATGACGTCTGCAGGCGAGGTTTGCAGGCGTCAGTAGCGGGACTGCTGCTCGCGACACGACGCAGTATGGGGTGCTACACTGCCGGGCGCCGCCGTCGGTTCTCGCCCATCGTGTTCCTCGCGCCTCCACTCGCTCCCCGCCGTCCGTCGCTCGCGTCGCTGCTCGCCGCGAGCGATGCCCCGCCCGCGCGCCTGCTGTGCACCGGGGGCGTCGTTTGGGTGTGCGTCGCCGACGGTCGGTGGTGCCCGGCGGCGGACGACGTCGAGATGGAGGCCAGTGGCGTCGTGCCCGCACTCAGCGTCACGGGGCTCGACCGCTGGCTCGCGGCGCACGCGGTGCGCCCGTTCGCGCTCGCCACGCCCGACGCCGTGCACGGCGAGCGCCTCGTGCTCGTCTCCGCTGCCGGTGCGTTCGGCTGGCGGCCACCGCTCGACCAGCTCGCCGTGGCGGGCGCGGACGACCGCGAGCGACGCGTGCTCCGGCGGGCGGCGCTCCACCTTCGCACCCTGGCCGACGCGACCGAGCAGCATGCCGTCGACGCGGTGGGGCGCTACGCGCGCGCCGCCGCGACGGCGGCGCGCGTGGCGCGCCTGCTCGACGCCCCCGCGCCCGACACGGTTGGCGTCGCACCGGGGCTGTTCGTCGCCGTCGACGCGCTGGCCGGCGTGGGGCTGCGGACACTGGCCGCCGCGGAGTCGATGGCCGACGCCGTGTTCGGGCGCGGAGGGCTGGGGGCGCCGGCCACGCTGCGCGCCGTGCTCGCGGAGGTGCGCGCAGCGC
>DASWUT010000846.1:0-3581 GCA_036401455.1 Gemmatirosa sp.
GAGCAGCACCGCGCCGAAGTCCGCCGGCGCGGGGGGCACGACGAGGCGCCGCCACCCGGCGGCGCGTCCGCCGTCGGGAGGTCCCTCTCCCCGCGGCGGCGTGGCCCCGAACACCACGACCCCCGTCTCGCGGTCGAGCACCGCGACGGCGGCGTCGTTCAGGCGGAACTCGTGCATCACCGCGGTGACCGCGTCGGTGGCGAATGCACCCGCCGCCTGCTCCGCCGCGAACGCGGCGGTGACGGCCCCTCCGGTGCGCGCGAGGTCCTCGTCGACGCGCGACTCCGTGGCGCGCGCGACGAACGCGTACCCGGCCACGGCGAAGACGAGTTCGAAGACGGCGAACGCGCCCGCGTACCACGCGGTGAGCCGGGCGCGGATCGACGTGAACACGCGCGCTCGGCGCCTAACGCTCTGCCGTCGGCGCGGCGAGCATGTACCCGGCCCCGCGGCGCGTGTGGATGAGCGACTCGTCGTGGCCGCCGTCGACCTTCTTGCGCAGGCGGTTCACGTACACCTCGATCGCGTTCGAGAACGGGTCGTGGTTCTCGTCCCACACGTGCTCGGTGAGCTCGGCCCGTCCCACGACGCGCCCGGCGTGGCGCGCCAGGTACTCGAGCATCGCGTACTCCTTGCTCGTGAGCGGGATCGCGCGCCCCGCGCGCGCGGCGCCGTGCGTCCGCGTGTCGAGCACCAGATCGCCGACGGTGAGCGTGGCGGGCAACAGCTCGGGCAGCCGGCGGAGCAGCGCGCGCACGCGGGCGAGGAGCTCGCGGACGGAGAACGGCTTGACGAGGTAGTCGTCCGCCCCCGCGTCGAGCCCCGCGACGCGGTCGTCGACGGCGTCGCGCGCGGTCAGCATCAGAATCGGCACGCGGGCGCCACGCGCGCGCAGCGCACGACTCACCTCGAGCCCGTCGCGGCGCGGCAGGCCGACGTCGAGCACGATCGCGTCGTACGCGTTCACCGCGGCCTGCACGAGCGCGCGCTCGCCGTCGGCCGCGGTGTCCACGGCGTATCCCTCTTCGCGCAGGCTGCGCGCGAGCATGTCCAGAAGCTTCGCGTCGTCCTCGACGACCAGGATGCGCATGCGGCCCACGGATGCACGCTCCGGTCCCGCGCCACCCCGGCCGCGCGTTCATCTGCGGTTTATCTGGCGTTCACCGAGGTGCGAGGGAGCCCGGGCTAGCCTTCGCTCCGTACCGATGGACCAGCAGTTCACGCCAGCAGTTCAGGCTCTCACTTCGACATCCTCCATGCCCCGCTCACTGTCTTCCCGCTACAAGGTCGTCGGCGCCGGAGTAGCGACCGCCGCCCTGCTCGGCGCCGGGGCGTTGCTCGGCGCGTCCGTCCCGCCGCACGCGGCGACGCTGTCGGGCGCGACGCCCCCCGCGGCCGTCTCGCCGGCCGCCGTTGCCCGCCTCGAAGAGCTCAACGACGCGTTCGCCTCGGTCGCTGCGCGCGTCAAGCCAAGCGTCGTCTACATCGTCGCCACCGAGCGCCCGCGCGCGGTCGCGCAGCTCGGCGACGGCGACGGCCAGACGCTTCCCGGCATTCCGCCGGAGTTCGCGCCCTTCTTCCGTCAGTTCGGCGGCCCGCAGGGCATGCAGGCGCCGGGCGGGCGGCTTCCGCGCGGCGGCACGCCGCACGGCGCGATCGGCGCCGGCTCGGGCTTCATCGTCTCGAGCGACGGCTACATCCTCACCAACAACCACGTCGTCGCGGACGCCGAGCGCGTGACGGTGCGGCTGCTCGACCGGCGCGAGTACACCGCGCGCGTGGTCGGCACCGACCCGACGACCGACGTCGCGGTGCTCAAGATCGACGCGACCGGGCTCACGCCCGCGCCACTCGGCGACAGCGACGCCGCGCGCGTGGGTGAGTGGGTGCTCGCCGTCGGGAACCCGATGGGCGAGCGCCTCTCGTTCACCGTGACGCAGGGCATCATCAGCGCCAAGGGCCGCGCTCTCGACCTGCCCAACAGCTCCGCGCGGAGCATCCAGGACTTCATCCAGACCGACGCCGCGATCAACCCGGGTAACTCGGGCGGTCCGCTCGTCAACGTGCGCGGTGAGGTGATCGGCATCAACTCCGCGATCGCCAGCACCACGGGCAGCTATACGGGCTACGGCTTCGCCGTCCCGATGACGCTCGCGCACAAGGTCATGGACCAGCTCATCGCGCACGGTCACGTGACGCGCGCGGCGTTGGGCGTGTCGGTGCGAGACGCTGGCGCGGACGACGCAACCTACGTCGGGCTGCCGAGCGCGCGCGGCGTGCTGGTGCAGGACTTCGCCGATGATCAGTCGCCCGCGCGCCGGGCCGGACTGCAGGCGGGCGACGTCATCATCGCCGTCGATGGTCAGCCGGTGGACTACGTCAGTCAGCTGCAGGAGCGGGTTGCGTTCCGGAGTCCGGGTGACGTGGTGACGCTCGAGGTGGCGCGCAAGGGCGGGGCGCGTGCCGCGGTGCGCGTGCCGCTCCAGAGCGTGGCCGACCGCGGAACGCGCACGGCGAGCGCCGACGCGCCGGCGGCGGGTGACGACTCGCGCGCCCCGGTGCGCGGGCTCGGCATCCAGGTCGCGCCGCTCGATGCGGCGACGGCCGACCAGCTGCAGCTGCCGTCCGACGCGCGCGGCGTGATCGTCGCGGGCGTGCAGGACGGCAGCCCGGCCTCCGGGCGGCTCGCCGAGCCGGGGAGCGGCGGCCCGGACGTGATCGTCGGCGTCGAGGATGCGCCGGTGCACTCGCCCGCGGAGCTGCGCGCGGCGCTCGGGCGGTATCACGCGGGGGATGTGGTGACGCTGCACGTGTACAACGCGCCGGCCCAGCAGCGGCGGCTGGAGCGGGTGCGGATCGCGGGCTGACCGCTCCGCAGCACACGCGGTCGCTCACGAGAGGTGGACCCCCGCGCAGGCGGGGGTCCACGCGTGTTCGGCTGCCGGGCGTGCGCCGTTCAGCGCGATGCGTTTCGGTACACGACCCCACCGCGCATCACGAAGGCGACGCGACGCATCGCCCGGATGTCGCCTAACGGATCGCCGTCCACGGCGATCAGGTCGGCCTCCAGACCGGGCGCGACCGCGCCGACTCGATCGGCGAGCCCGAGCGCGCGCGCCGCGACCGACGTTGCAGAGACCACGGCGTCCATCGGCGGCTGCCCGGCGTCGCGCACGCGGCAGATGAGCTCGTCCGCGTTGCGGCCGTGCGCGCCGGCCACGGCGTCGGTCGAGAAGACGATCGTCAGGCCCGGCGTCGCGATCGCGCGGCGGAAGGCCTCGCGCGCGATCGGCAGCGCGCCGCGCAGCGACTCGAACGCGCGCGTCGGGAAGCCCGAGAGCGTGTACTCCCGCTCGTGATCGAGGTAGTTCTGGAACACGAGGCACGCCTGCGGCCCGAACACGATGCCGCGTGCGGCCATCCCGCGGAGCTCCGCGTCGGTCGCGAGCTGCCCGTGTTCGATTTCGGTGCAGCCGGCACGCGTCGCGGCGGCCACGCTGGCCGGGCCGATCGCGTGCACGACGGTGCGCAGGCCGACCGCACGCGCCTCGCCGCATACCGCGTCGATCTGCGCGTCGCGC
>DASWUT010000847.1:0-1854 GCA_036401455.1 Gemmatirosa sp.
GCAGCACGCCGCGCGCGCCCGCGGCCGTGGCGACGGCGACGAGCGCGCGCGGGTCGAGGCTCCCGACGCGCGCCGCGTCGGCGTAGGCGACGAGGACCACCCCCGCGCCGCCTAACGACGCCGCACGGACGGCCGCCGCACCGAGCGTGGCGGCGCGGTCGGGATCGGTCACGCCGGCGAACCCGACCTTGACGAGGGCGGCGCCGGCCGTCGCGAACGCGTGCGCGTCGCGCGCGACCGTGCGCTGGTCCGCCGCGTCGCCGAG
The DNA here is from genome assembly GCA_036401455.1 of Gemmatirosa sp. Lineage (GTDB taxonomy): Bacteria > Gemmatimonadota > Gemmatimonadetes > Gemmatimonadales > Gemmatimonadaceae > BPUI01. The sequence continues at coordinate 266 of DASWUT010000847.1, forward strand.
GGCGGCGGTGACCGGACGCGCGTCGCCGACCGCCCCGCAGATGGCACGGAGCACGTCGAGCGTGACGGCGCCGAGCGCGCCGGCGGTCGGATTCTTCGCGTCGATCAGGTCGGCGCCGCCGTCGAGGGCGGAGACGGCTTCCGTGGCATTCGCGACACTGACGAGCAGATGCATGGTGAACGCTGATCGGACGCGAGAGGATGCAGCTGCACGGGGGCGACGGTGCCAGCGGGTCGCACCACGGCGCGCTCGGGCGTCACCGGGGCGAACGCGGAGGTCCACCGTTCTCCGGCGATCCACGTAGTATACGCCTGCAGGGGCGACGTTCGAATCCGCCGGCTCAGGGAGCGACGCGTGCACGACGATCACGGGCACGGGCTGACATCCGGAGGGCGCTCGGCGCCGGACGACGCGGCGATGATACGACAGCACTACGACGGCGGTGATCCGGCGGAGGCCGTGGCCGAGGTCGCACGACGTCTCGCCGCGTTGCCTAACGAGGCGCTCACGGCGGCCCGACTCGCGGCGCTCGATCAGTTCCACGTCCGCGGGCTCGCGGCGACGGCGGACCTCGCCCGGATCGCCGGGATCGAGCCGCAGATGACCGTGCTCGACGCCGGGTCGGGGCTCGGCGGGCCGGCGCGCTTCCTCGCGGAGTCGATCGGGTGCCGCGTGATCGGGGTCGACCTCTCGCCGAGCTTCGTCGCCGTCGCTCAACTCCTCGCCGAGCGGACGGGCGTGAGCGACCGGGTCACGTTCGAGATCGGCGACCTCGCGGCGCTCCGCTTCGCCGACGCACGGTTCGACGTCGTCTGGACCCAGCATGTGCTAATGAACGTCCGCGACCGGACGCGCATCTACGGTGAGTTCCGCCGGGTGCTGAAGCCGGCGGGCACGCTCGCCTTCTACGACGTCGTCGCCGATGACGGCGGGCGGAACGTCGTCTTTCCCGTGCCATGGGCGACGTCCGCGACGACCAGCTTCCTGCTCACCGCAGACGAGACCGTCGCCGCGCTCACCCGCGCGGGCTTCGCCGTCGATAGCTGGCGGGACGTGAGCGCCGACGGGATTGCCGCCTTCGCGCGCGCCGGGCCACCCTCGTCCGATGACCTGAGTCTCGCCAACGTGATGGGTCCGCGCTTCGGCGAGATGGCCACGAACGTCGCGCGGAACCTGCGCGAAGGTCGCATCCGGCTCGTCATGGGCCGCTGTACCGCGGCGACTACCCCGATCCGTCCCGGAGCGCCGCCGCCGTGAGTTCGCCTAACGCCGACCCGTCCGCCGCAGCGCTCGCCGGCCGGACGATGCTCGTCACCGGCGCGTCGAGCGGCATCGGCCGCGCGATCGCGGTCGCGGCCGGGCGCGCCGGGGCCGACGTCGCGCTCACCTACCGCGCGAACCGCGACGGGGCCCGCGAGACCGCGGCCGCGGTCGAAGCGCTCGGCCGGCGCGCGACGGTGTTCGCGCTCGATCTGGCCGACGAGTCGTCGATCGACGCCCTCGCCGCCGACGTGCGCGCGACGTTCGGCCGCGTCGACGCGTGGGTGAACAACGCCGGCGCCGACATCCTGACCGGCGCCGGGGCCAAG
>DASWUT010000848.1:0-20517 GCA_036401455.1 Gemmatirosa sp.
GTTCCTGAGGCCGACCGGCGCGGCAGTCGACGCGCGCCCGCGGTTGCCGAGGGAATGCCCGGGGGCGTAGCTCAGTTGGGAGAGCGCTTGAATGGCATTCAAGAGGTCAGGGGTTCGATTCCCCTCGTCTCCACTGCCGGCCACCGTGCCGGAGTGACCCCGAAGTTCGATCGGCCACGCGGGAATAGCTCAGTTGGTAGAGCACAACCTTGCCAAGGTTGGGGTCGCGGGTTCGAGTCCCGTTTCCCGCTTGCCGGGGGTCGATGTGCCAGCCGCTACGTGCGCGCACGTGCGCAGCGCATCGACCTCCGCCGTTGAAAACTGAACATCCGGGCGGTTAGCTCAGTTGGTTAGAGCGCCACGTTGACATCGTGGAGGTCACAAGTTCGAGTCTTGTACCGCCCATCCATCGCCTCGCGTCGCCGGACGCCCGGACCGCCCGCTTGACGGGCCTCCCCGGGCTGGGCTAGCTTCGCGATCCGGTTTGCGCCCGTAGCTCAATTGGATAGAGCATCTGACTACGGATCAGAAGGTTAGAGGTTCGAGTCCTCTCGGGCGCGTGACGGGTCCGGTCCCACGGGACCCGTCATCACACCAGCACCACCGTACCACAGAGTACCAACGGGGCGTAGCTTAGCCCGGTAGAGCGCCTGCTTCGGGAGCAGGAGGTCGCTGGTTCGAATCCAGTCGCCCCGACTACCATACATCACCGCGTAAGTCCTGCGAAGCCGGGGACTTACGCGGTTCTGTATTCATCGCAGTCGATGATCGCGGCACCGCTTCTGGGGCCACAGCGGGGCCGCGCCATGCAAGCGCGGACGGTCGCCGGGTCCTACTCGCGCCTGACCGGTGCTGCACGCGAGCCGGGTCCGGCTACGGGACGCATGCGGAAGCCGCGGTAACCTGTCGATGCGGAAGGACGCCCTGGGAACAGTCTGGTGATGGTTCCTCAGCGTGGCCGACGCGCGCCGGCGGATCGGCATCTGGCGTGGGACCTACAACGCGGCGCGGCCGCGCGCCGACCTGGCCGGGCGCACGCCGGATGAGTTCGCGCGGCAGCGCGCCGCATCCCCCAAGTAGCTGCAACCCCCGCTCGACTCACAGTCTCATCGGGCCTCGGCCGGGGGAACGTCAGGGCAACACGCGCCCAGCCCCAGACGGCTTCGCGAACGCTTACGTGAACCGCTGCCGCTGCCCCGGCTCCAGCACGCGCCCCACGGTGTCCGGCGCCGTCCGGCGCAGGCTGTTGAGAAATCGGAACGGGGTTCCGTTGTACGTCAGGAGGTGCGCTTCGGTCTTCGGCCCGCCGAAGAACCGGTAGTGCGTCGGAATCGCAACGGCCGCCTGGAGCATGCCGGCGAACACCGCGGCCTCTTCGGCGCTGCTGACCGCGGGCTCACCGCCCACGAGGAGGCCGTTGACCGGCAGCAGCGCCACGTCGACCGGGCCGCGTACCGCGATGGCCCGCACGTCCGGCGTGAGCAACGTGTCGCCACCGAAGTAGACGGTATTGCCGCCCGCCGCGAGCAGGAACGTGATCTCCGGCACGACGTGCGCCCCCGGCAGCGCCGTGATGCTGACCCCGTCGACGACCTGCGTCTCGCCCGGGTGGATCTGGCGCACGTCCGTGAAGCCCGCGTTCCGCGCGCGTTCGACCATGTCCGGAAAGCCGACGAGCAGCGGCACGTCCAGATGCGGGTAGCGCGCGAAGTGCTCGATGTCGAAGTGATCGTAATGCGCGTGACTCGCGACGACCGCGGTGAGCCGGGGCAGGCCGTCGACGCCGAGGCCGAGCGCCTCGCCCTGGTGGTACTCGGGCGTCTCGGTGAACCACGGATCGGTCAGCACCGCCTTGCCGGCGAAGTCGATCAGGACCGAGGCGTGCGCGATTCGCGTGACGGTCAACGGCTGCCGACCGCCCGGTCGCGCGGGCAACGCGAGCGGCGGAGCGTCGGCCGGCCGCACGGCGACGACCGGCGCGTCCACGATCTCGGCGTGCGGGGGGATGTCGATCTGTGCCGTCTGCGAGAGTTGCGCTGACACGGGGAGCCTCCTGTTGAGCGGTCGCGCTGGCGCGAGCGCATGGTCAGATATCCGGCACGCGATGGGCACCGGCCGTTCATCCGTGCGCTACGGAGCGCCGCGCCGCCGACCCGCCGCCGGCCACCCGTCGACCGGGTCGCTGGGCGGCAACACGCCGCGTCGGAACCGGTCCGGGGTCAGACCGGTCAGCCGGCGCATCTGCCGCGCGAGGTGGCCGGCGTGCGCGAACCCACTCGCCGCGGCGACCGCCGCCACACTCGCCTCCGGCGACGCCAGCAGTGTGACCGCGCGCTCGACGCGGCGGCGGACCACATACTCGTGGGGCGGGACCCCGGTCACCCGCGCGAACTCGCGCGCGAAGTGGAACGGACTCAGCCCGGCCTCGGCCGCAAGCGCCGCGAGCGGGAGCGGCCGCGCGAGATCGGCCGCGATCCGGTCGAGCACGCGGCGCAGACGCGGCCCCGCGATGCCCCCCCGCGACGCCGGCACGGGCGCCCCAGCGCGCGGCCGCGCGGCGGCGTGATGCTGCACGAGGTGGTGGGCCAGATACGCGGCCCCTGCGGCTGCCGCGTCGTGGTCGGGGGCTGCCGCGACCGCGTACAGGCGGCGCGCCAGCGTCGGATCGTCCAGGTCGACCCGCGGCTGCAGCTCGACGCGTGCGCCGTCGCCCCCGTCCGCGACCGCCGCGCCGACGACCGTCGGCCACGGCAGCCGCACGACGAGCACCCGGCATGCACCGAGGATGCTGAACTGGAAGCGGCAGCCGGGCGGCATCACGGTCACCGAGCCGACCCGCGGCACGTCCCGGATCGCCCGCCCCGCTACGCGGGCGTGCACCTCGTGCGCGTCACTCAGGTTGAGGACGAGACCGACCTCGTCGCGGCCGTCGACCACGAGCGACGTATCGCGGTGGCGGACGCGTCGCACGAGGTCGAGCGGACCGGGCGTCACGCGCGCGCCGACCCCGAAGTCCGCCTCGAAGATTCCCGGGAACATGCGCGACATCGTCGAGGGGTGCGGCGTGAACCCGCGGGCGTCTGCCGCTGGACTGGCTGCCAGTCGCGTGCCCTCGAGGTCGCCACCCGTCACGACGCCGCCCATCACGGCGCGAACGGGTCCGCGACCGCGACCGGCTCCATCCCGAGGTCGGCGAACATGTGGTCGCGCTGCTGGTCGGAGATGGCGGGTGGCGTCCAGCCTGGCGGCGGCAGCTCGCGCCGCTCCGCCGGGGCGCCGCTCGCCGTGAGCATGCGCTCGAAGCCCGCCGGCGTGTAGAGGTTCAGGAACCGCGCGCTCGGACTCGTCACCTGAAACCCGTGCACGGTGCCGCGCGGGACGAACACGAGGTCGCCCACGCGCGCGGTCTGGCGCCGGTCGCCGAGCAGGAATTCGGCCTCGCCGTCGAGGACGTAGAACACCTCGTCCATGGCCGCGTGCCGGTGCGGCGGCGCGGCGGGGCCGTGCGGCATGATCTCGTCGAACAGGCAGTAACTCCCGTTCGTGGCGCGCCCGTCGGCCAGCACGGTCCACAGCCCCCCGACGGACCAGTAGGCGGGGGCCGTGCTCGCGTGATTGCTGAACGGAGGCACCACCGCGTCCAGCGTGGGCACCGTGGCCATGTTGTCCGCACGCGGCGGGTCGACGCCCGGGAGGCCGAGGATCGGAATCTGGCCGTAGTCGCGCGAGAGTTGCTCGACGAGGCGGCGCGGCGCCATCGGCACGTCTGGCGGCGGCAGCTCGTTCCGTTCGGCCGGGTACGCGAAGCCCATGACCAGCAGCTCGAAGCCCGCAGGCAGGTAGAAGTTGAGCAGCTGCGTGTCGGGCGCGTCGACGACGAACGCGTGCTGCGTCCAGCGCGGGACCGCGACGAAGGTGCCCGCCCCCGCCGAGATCGTCTGGCCGGCCGCGTGGAACGTGCAGTGGCCCGCGACGACGTACAGGCCCTCGTCCATGGGGTGGGTGTGCGTGCACGGCCCGCCGCCGTTAGGCGTGACGAGTTGGTCGAGGAGACAGAAGGTGTTGTCGGTCTGGATGCCCGAGGCCATCACGCGCCACAGGTTGCCGAGCTGCCAGAAACCGGGCGCGTCGTCGGGCGTCGCGACGTAGGCGCGGGCCGTGCTGACGGAGGTAGCGCTGTGCATCGTGGGGTCCTCTCGGGGCGCGGCCGCGCCGGTGGACGGGCGTGTTACAGCGGATGGGCCTGGTCCCGGGATGCAGGTTGCGGACGTCCGCGGCACGCCGCGCGCACGTTCTTGCTACCGTTTTGGCTTCCGCGTTTGGCGGCCGACCGGTCGGCCGTGCGGCGGTCGCGGGGAGCACCCGGGTGCCGGCGTGTGATCGTGAACCGCCCCGGGTTCGCAGGCGGCTCGGACCCCTGAGCGGTCGGAGGATGACGACGCCGAGGTCACCGCGATTCTCGCCGGTGGTCCGGGAGCCGGCCGACCGCATCGTGCAGGAGCACCGGGGCGAGTCCGAGACGCGATAGGCGCCGATCCGCTCCATCGCCGAGGACGTCGGGTGCTCGGCCGAGGCACTCCGGACGTGGCTGCCCCGCGCCGAGCGGGCCGCCGACCTCGCGGCGGCCATCGTTCGTCACCTGGACGACTACCAAGCGACGCAGCCGAACCTGTCTACGAACCGGCCCGTGCCCGCCTCGGGGCCCTCGGTCGCGAGCGCGACGATGGCGTCCGTACCCTCGGTGACGGTCTGCGGCCCCGAGTGGCCGTTGAAGTCGGTCGCGGTGTAGCCGGGGTCGGCCGCGTTGACCCGGATGCCGGGCAGCCCCTTCGCGTACTGCGTCGTGAGCATCGTGACCGCGGCCTTCGAGGCCGTGTAGAGCGGGGCGACGGGCGTGGACTCGATCCGGGTGGGGTCGTGGGTGCGGTCGAACGAGCCCATCCCGCTGCCGACGTTGACGATCGCCGGGTGCTCGGCGCGCCGGAGCAGCGGCAGGAACGCGTGCGTGACGCGCACGAGGCCGGCCACGTTCGTGTTGAGGACGTCGAGCGCGTCAGGACCTGTGAGCTCGTCGGCCGGGCGGTGGGGCCCGAGGACGCCGGCGTTGTTGATCAGCACGTCGACGCGACCCTCGTGCGCTTGGACGTCGGCCGCGGCGCGGGCGACCGACGCGTCGTCGGCGACGTCGATCGGTACGAACCGGGCGCCGAGCCGGTCGGCGGCGGCCCGGCCGCGCTCGGGGTCGCGAGCCCCGAGGACGACGGTGTGGCCGAGTTCGAGCAGTCGGCGGGCGGTCTCGTATCCGAGGCCCTTGTTGGCCCCGGTGATGAAGGTGATCGGCATTCGGGCGGTCCGGTGATGAAGGGAAGCGTTAGGCAGTTGGGTGCGGCGCATCGGTGTCCGTTCCGGGCCCGCGCCGGACGTGGGCGGCGAGCGCGTCGCGCATCGTCCGCGGACGGCGGCCCAACAGCGCCCCGAGCGTCGGATCGACCGTCGCGAAGTCGCCGCGCCGGGCCGCTCGGTACATCCCGAGGAGCAGCTCCGCGACCGGCGCGGGCGTACCGTGCGCCACCATCTCGTCGCGCCACGCGTCGTCTGTCAGTGTGACGCGCCGGATCTCGCGCCCGGTCAGCTCGGATGCGACCCGGGCCACGTCGGCCATCGTGAACGCCTCGCGCGCGGTCAGCGGGGGGGTGATGCCGTCCAGCCGTCCCTCCTCGGCGAGCAGGATCGCGTCCGCCTCCGCCAGATCGGCGCGCATGGTCCAGCTCACCGGGCCGTCCTCGGGCGCCCGGATCTCGCCGGCCGCGAGCCCGTGCGCGATGAGGTGCAACGCGCTCTCGGCGTAAAAGCCGTGGCGGAGCGCCGTGAACGGCGCCGCGCCCTCGTCCAGGACCGCCTCGGCCACGGCATGGTCCGCCCCCGGGGCGAACGGCGAGTCGACACGCGCGCCCAGGTGACTCGTGTAGAGCACACGCCGTGCGCCGGCCGCGCGGGCCGCGCGGATCGCCGCGCGGTGCTGACTTCGCGCGGCGTCGCCGAGCTGGTTGACAGAGACGACCAGCACCTGCGCCGCACCCGCGAACGCGGCGCCGAGGGTATCGGGACTGGCGAAGTCACCCGAGCGGACCCGGACACCAAGCGCCGCGACGTCGGCCGCCTTCGCCGGATCCCGCACACTGACGCCGACCTGGTGCGCGGGCACACGCTGTAGGAGGTGCTGGACCACTCCGCGGCCCAGTGGGCCCGTTGCTCCGGTGACGACGATCATGAACTCTCCTGGTCCGACAGGTGTTCCACTGATAACGATCTTTCAGTACCGACGATATTATACTGTATCGCTGATAGCAAGACTCGACTATCATCGGAACGACACTCCTGATCCTTCCTCGCCATGCACGAGCCGACCGCCAGTCCCAGTGCTGCCGCGATCGACCCCGCGGATCACGACGACGTCCTCGACCACGCCGACGCCGTGCGCGCGCGCATCGTGTCGGCCGCGGCCCGGCTGCTCGAGGCGGGCGGCCGCGACGCCGCGACCACGCGCGCGGTCGCCGCCGCCGCCGGCGTGCAGCCGCCGGCGATCTACCGCCAGTTCGGTGACATGCGCGGGCTGCTCGACGCGGCCGCGCGCGACACGCTCGCCGCGTACGTGCGCAAGAAGGCCGCCCACACGCCGTCCGGTGATCCGCTCGAGGATCTCCGCCGCGGGTGGGACCTGCACGTGGCGTTCGGCCTCGCCCACCCCGCGGTGTACGCGCTGATATACGGCGACCCCGTCGGCGGCGCGCTCGCGGACGCGGCGCGGGAGGGGGAAGCGCACCTGCATGCGCTCGTCGCGCGGGTGGCCGAGGCCGGGCGGCTGCGAGTCGACGTCGCGCACGCCGCCCGTCTCATCGCGGCGGCGGGCAACGGCGTCACGCTCGCCCTCCTCGCCGCCCCGCCCGGGGCGCGCGACCCACGGCTCGCCGACGCCATGCGTGAAGCGGTGCTCGCGGCGGTCACCCTCGCGCCGGAGCCGGAGGTCGGCGGCACCCCGGAACGCGCGCCCGGCGCGGCGCCCGGCCCGGCACCCGGCCCAGGACGCGTGGCGGCGCGCGCCGTCGCGTTACGCGCCGTCCTGGCCGAGGCGCCGGACGCGCTGACCGGAGGCGAGCAGCACTTGTTGGCCGAGTGGCTCGACCGACTCGCGGACGGCCGCCCGCCGGCGGTCCGTGAGGCTGCGGGGAACTGACGCCCGCGTTAGGCCGGCGGCGTTCGGAGCCCGCGCGCCCACCCGGCGAGCGTCGCCGCGTACCGGGCCGTGCGGGACGCAGGTCGCCTCGGCGTGGTCCGGACCGAACCGGAGCGCCGCGGGCGGTGTCACCGGGGCGGTCACGGGCGTCTCTGGTGGGAAACCGTCGCAACGGCAGAGGCGTGTGCAGGCTCCTGCGGCGCGTCGCCCCGCGCGCGCGTCGTCCGATTCCGGCCGCCCCGCGAGTCGCGCCGCGGCGCAACTTCCTTGACGAGTCGCCGGAAGCCGAGGTCGGGGGCGACGCGGCTGATGAGCTTGAGCACGCTGCTGAGCCCCGGCCGGATCTCGAGCCGGCCGGCCTCGATCGCGGCCACGGCGCGCGCCGCGAGCACCGCCGGCTCCATCGCCTTCTGGCCCTTGGTGGCCTCGGCGAACTCGCCGCGGAAGAGCGCCGTCTCGACCGGCGGCGGCGCAAGTTCGACCACGCGCACGCCCGTGCCGGCGAGCTGCGCGCGGAGCACGCGGGTGTACGCGTGGAGCCCGGCCTTCGCGGCCGAATAGACCGGCGACAGCGGATATGGCATGAAGGCCAGCCCCGACGTGACGTTGACGATCAGCGCGTCGGCGCCGGCCTCCTGCGCCCGCGCTCGGAGGTGCGGCAGGAACTGCTGGACCATGTGGACCGGCCCGCTCAGGCCGACGTCGACCTCGCGCGTCACGTCATCGACGGACTGCCCGGCCGGCTGGGCGCCGAAGTCCAGGTTGCGCATGACACCGGCGTTGTTCACGAGCACGTCGAGCGCCGGGAGGTCGGCGAGCACCCGCTCGCGAAGGGCGGCCACCGCGGCAGGGTCGCGCACGTCGCTTCGGTACGCGCGCAGGCCGGGGACCGCGCGCTCGGCGGCCGCGAGCTTGGCCGGGTCGCGGCCGGTTACGGCGACCGCGTTGCCGCGCTCGGAGAGCAGGCGGGCGAGCGCGAGGCCGATCCCGCTCGTGCCGCCGGTGATGAGAACGGTCCTGTTGGTCAGCTGCATATGCGAACCCTGCGGGTGGCGGTGGGAGATGCTCGACACCCGGAGGGTAGCGCTGTAGTCACTATTGGTAAGAGGGCACCAGAACGTGCCATACTTACCTCACAGATAGTGTCCCGCCAGCCTCACTCGGCGGCGGACTCGCCGATCGCGGTCCGGCTGCGGGCCGAACGCCTCGTGATCGACGCGGCGACGCGCGGGGTGCGCAGCAGTGTCATCCGGCTGGCGCCGACGGTGCACGGCGCGGGCGACAAGGGCTTCGTCGAGGGCGCGCCGCCGGGGACCGTGCTGCTGGATGTCGTCCGTCGTCGGGCTCGACAACCGGCCTCGAGCGCGGCGACGCGCGCGCTCCTCGGCTGGGAGCCGCAACGCCCGCGCCTGCTCGACGACATGCGCGCGCACGACTTCTGACCGACCTCGCGCGGCTCACCGCGCGGTCGCGGAACGGAGGCGCACGGCGCTGGTTGCCGTTGCCCCAGCGCCTCGCGGTGCGCCTATTCGGACGGCCGCATCGCCTGGATCTCGGACACCGCGATCGGCGGGTCCGCGAGCGGCGCCGCCGCGACCATGGCGTCCACGAGCGCGCGGCACTCAGCGTCCCCCGTCGCCAGCACCTCGCGGAACGACCGGACCCGCGACATGCTCCAGAGCATGCCCGCCACGGCCCGTACCGGACTGCCGGCGATGCGCTGTTTGGCTTTCGGGTAGATGGGATACCCGAGCCCGGTGATCAGCCAGAAGCTCGCGTGGACGCCGCGCGCCAGGACCAGCGCGTCCCGCCACGAGGTACCGCCGCCGCGCCGCGCGCCGGCGATGGAGACGCTCTCGAATACCACACACAGCGGCACGTGGCAGCGGAGCCAGAGGGGCATGTCGCGCCCGAGCGCGGCGGGCAACCCCGCCGCGTTGAAGCGGCTGCGGGCGGTCTCCGGATCGCGGGTGGGCGACGCTGGCGGCGCTCGCCCACCCGCGATCAGCGCGCAGTGCGCGCGTCGAACGCGCGGCGCGAGGCGTCGATCCGCTCGAGGTTCGCCTCCGCCCACAGCCACACCCCACAGAACGCCGCCGCCAGGCTCCGGCCCAGGTCGGTTAGCCGGTACTCGACGTTGGGCGGGACGACCGGGTGGACGGTGCGCACGACCAGCCCGTCGCGCTCCATCTGGCGCAGGGTCTGGGTGAGCATTTTCTGGCTCACCCCGCCGGCCAGCTGCCCGAGGCGCGTGAAACGCAGCTCGCCGTGCTCTGTGAGCACCTCGAGGACGATCATCGTCCACTTGTCGGCCACGCGCCCGATCAGCTCGTGGACGAGCGCCTCGACCCGTGCGTCGGCCGCCTCGGGGGCGGCACATGCCTGTTCCGCCATCGCGTCGTCGGCCGTGGGCGCGTGCGTGGTCAGGAAATCGGGCCCGGCGGTCGGCATCGCAACACTCTCCATTGAGTAACTACGGCACGTCGCGGTGCCTACTTACTGGCGGAATGTGTGCAAGCTAACTCCGTGGCGTACCGCACGTCCATGCACGTCCACGGGTTGGAAGGGAGCACACGCATGCAGACCACGGGCAACACCATCCTCATCACCGGCGGCGGGTCCGGCATCGGCCGCGGGTTCGCCGAAGCCTTCCACGCCGCGGGAAACCACGTCGTGATCGCCGGCCGTCGCCGCGACGCCCTCGAAGCGGTCGTAGCGGCCAACCCCGGCATGGCGTTCCAGCAGCTCGACGTCGACGACCCGGCCGCGATCCGCGCCTTCGCCGCGCGCGTGGCGGCCGAGCACCCGGCGCTCAACGTCCTCGTCAACAACGCCGGGATCATGCGCGCCGAGCCCCTGCTCGACGACGAGTTCGACCTGGCCGACGCCGACGCGACGATCGCGACCAACCTCGTCGGCCCCATCCACCTCACGGCCGCGCTCCTGCCGCACCTGCGCAGGCAGCCGCACGCGGCAGTCGTCAACGTCACCTCCGGGCTCGCCTACGTGCCGCGCGCGGACACGCCGACGTATAGCGCCACCAAGGCCGCGATCCGCTCGTACACCGAGTCGCTCCGGCACCAGCTGCGCCACACGTCCGTGCAGGTGATCGAGCTCGCGCCGCCGCTGGTCGCCACCGACCTCACGCCCGGCCAGCGGGCGAACCCGCGCGCGATGCCGCTCGACGACTTCGTCCGCGAGAGCATCGCGCTGCTGCGGGCCGACCCCGACGCCACCCACGTCTACGTCGAGCGCGTGCGGTTCCAGCGCGACGCTGAGGCCGAGGGGCGGTACGCCGCCGCGTTCGCCACGATCAACCCGGCCTAGCTTACTCCTCGTCCGCAGACTTCGTCAGCAGCGTCCGCCGGCACGTCGGCGTGCGCCCCGGCGCCGTCCGGGACGCCGGGCGCGAGCGCTAACGTACAGCACCTGGCCGTGTCGAACGCGCGGTGGCGAACGCTCCCCCGACCGTTAGGCGCGGTTCGACCCGATCGCGGCCGCGGGTGGGTTGGCATCGGCCGGCACGAGACCGGTGCCGGGTCAACTCCCCGCCTCCGCACATGCGTCCGCGCACCCGTCCTCGGGCGCGGAACAGGCACCGGCGGTCCCCCGCGCCGCCCGGGGCCGCTCGGCCCGCACGTGCCAGGCGTCCGCCCAGTGCGAGACGGCCTCGACGACCGCCTCGAGCGCGCGCCCCTTCGACGTGAGACCGTACTCCACGCGCACGGGCGTCTCGGGCACCACGGTGCGCGTCACGATGCCCTCGGCCTCGAGCTCCTTGAGCCGCTCGGCGAGCATGCGGTCGCTCAGGGCGGGGACCGTGGCGGCAACATCCGAGAAGCGCGTCGCCCCCTGGAGCAGCGCGCGCAGGATGACCCCGGTCCAGCGCCGCCCGATCAGCTCTACGGCGCCGTGGAAGTTGGGGCAGAAACTCGGGACGCGATCACACATAGGGACAAGCTTACGAACAGTGAGCCACTTGACACAAGTAAGCACGCTCGAATAGAGTTGCTTACATCAAGTAAGCGGCTTCTCCTGCCGCCACGCGTCACCCCGCTCCCGGTCCCGTCGCATGCTCCGCACCCGCCACGACCCGCTCCTCACGCGCGACCCCGCGTCGGCTGTCGCACGCTCCGAGCGCGCCGCCAACGTCGGCGAGGCGGTGCTGGTTGTCGCCGCGGCGATCTCGGCGCTGGCCTGGTGCATCGCGTGGCTGACCTGAAACGCCGCTCCGTCCTGTCACCCCCATTCCGAGGCACCCTGCTCATGACCACGCACCACGCCCTACCCACGCGTTCCGCACCGCGCCTCCCGCGCCGCGCCCGCGCCGTGCTCCTCACGCTCGCCACAACGGGCACCGCGCTCGGCGTCGCGGCGGCTGAAGCCGGCGGGCAGACGACCGACCCCGCCGTCGCCCCGACCACCGGCCAGACCGGGGCCGCCGACAGCACGCCGCCCCGGGTCACGCCGCACCTGCCGTCGGCCATCGTCGGCTACGGGCTCGAGCTGCGCCCGTTCACCGGCGCACTCGTCCCGACCGGCAAGCAGAACGACCTGCTCACGAGCGCCGTCCTCGTCGGTGGGCAGCTCGGCTGGCAGTTCCACCCGAACTTCGCCCTCACCGGCTCGTTCGGCTGGTCGCCGAGCAAGGACCGCACGACGGAGTTCCCGGGCACCGCGTTCTATACCGGGCGCCAGGAGCGCGTCGACGTCTTCCAGTACGACCTCGGGCTCGAAGCCCGGCTCCCGATCGCGACCACCGCGTCGTGGACCGCCACCCCCTACGTCGGACTCGGCGGCGGCGGCCGGAGCTACCGCTACCGCGACCTCTCGAACGCGGGCACCCAAACCAACGCGCTCGGCTACGGCGCGCTCGGCCTCAACCTGGCGCCCCGCGCGACCCCGATCGGCCTCCGCCTCGAGGCGCGCGACAACGTGTCGGCCTTCAAGGGGCTCCATGGCGAGTACACCAACAGCACGGCGCGCAACGACGTGCAGTTCACCGCCGGGCTGACCTACCGCTTCTGAACCGCGGCCGAGCGACCCGCCGCGATTAGCGCAGGGCTGCTCGTCATCCGGCTCGTCCTCGGCCCGCTCATGGCGGCCCACGGCGCCCAGAAGCTGCTCGGCTGGTTCGGCGGCCACGGCCTCGCCGGGACCGCCGGCTTGCTCGAGCAACTTGGCTTCCGGCCCGGGCACGTATTCGCCGCGCTCGCCGCCGGGACCGAGATCGTCAGCGGGCTGCTCGTCGCCCTCGGCTTCCTCGGCCCGGTCGGGCCCGCGCTGCTGCTCTCGGTCATGATCGTGGCCGGCATCAGCGTGCACTGGAAGCACGGCCTCTTCGCGCAGGCCAACGGCATCGAGCTCGCGCTGCTCTACGCCGCCGTCGCGCTCGCGCTGGCCCTCACCGGGCCCGGGCTGTTCTCGCTCGATGTATGAGCGGGAGGGCACCCTGTACGCCCCGATCGGCATGCACGCCGGTGGCATCTTCGTGCTGCAACTCTACGGCCTCGTGACGACCGCCGCGCCAGGCGTGGACTCGCGCGTGTGGGGCACGGGACGGCTCGTCGACGGCTGGTCGGCGCTCGGCACCCTGGTCGCGGTCGCCGGGCTCGGCGCGGTCGGCAGAGCGCATCGCCATCCCACGCGCCGCTGGACCGCGCCCGCGGCGGCGCGACCGCGAGGCGCATCGCCGCGAGTTCCGCTTGAGCGCCCAGCCGCAGCGATACCCCGCCTCGCGCCGGCGGTGGTCGTCGGCGACGCGCTATCAGCGGGAGTACGGCTCGCCGACGTCGGACACGCTCCGGCGCTGTCCAGCCGTGGGTAGCCTCGGGTCCAAACCCGACGGCCGATTGGCAGGCCGCCTGACCGTTGCGGACCGGGTTGAGCGTACCGCGGCGATCCACGCCCTGCTCTGACTGACCGGATGCGTCGCGTTGCATGCGTCCGCTGCACCGTTCGACGGTCACCCGACCGCGCGCTGGACGGGTCCGGAAACGCGCGGTCGCGCGGTCAGGCGTGACAGGTGGCCGAACCGGTGCTCACACGTTGCCGCCTAACGGCGCGATACCGAGGGCAGTCGTAAGGAGTCGGGGCGAGCGCCTGCGCCTCGGCCTGGAACGCCGCCTGCTGGGCCGGGTCGGGCGCCGGAAGCGGTGCCGTCGGCCCAGTCACCGGTACGCCTATCGCGCGGAAAAACTCCTCCTGCCCCGCCGGCGCGCACACGCAGAGCAGCCGCGCCGGCGGACGGCTCGCGTTGTGGAACTGGTGCGGCGCGTTCGCCGGGGTGTTGACCGTCTCGCCCACGCGCGCGACCGACTGTTGTCCGCGGAACGTGACCTCGACTTCGCCGTCGAGGACGGTGAACGACTCTTCGACGTCGCCGATCAGGGCGATCGCTCGCGCCTCGCGGCGACTCGGCGCAGACGCGCGTGCGGCCGGATTCGGCGTCGTGCACGCCTCGGGCGCGGTCAGCGCAGCGGGGCATCCAGTCGCGTTTGCACCTGGGGCCGCCGGGGCCACAGCACCTCGCGAACACCGCGAACGCCGTACACGCGACTGTTGCGATTCACCGTTGGCACGCTTACCGTTCGTTGCGGGATGACCGCTTGGCTCACGAATCGCGTGCTTCGGGAGCAGAAGGTCGCTGGTTCAAGTCGAGTCGCCCCGACTACCATCCACGCGACGGGCGTACGCGGGCCCGGTCGCTCTTCGTGATCCGACGCGCCCCGCCATCGGCGGTCGTACCGGTCCGTCCGCACCACGCTGCGCGTGTAGCTCAGTTGGATAGAGCGTCGGCCTCCGGAGCCGAAGGTCACAGGTTCGAATCCTGTCACGCGCGCCTCGCACTTCTTCGCACTCCGCCCCCGGCCGTCCATCGGCCCGGGGGCGTTTGTGTGTTCCCGCGGTCGTCCGCCCGGCATACCGCCGCGTGGGGCGGCCGCTCCGCCCGTGCAGCCGCGCGCGACGGCTGGTCCACCCCTTGCCCCGCCCCCGCGCATGCCCCGGGCTCAGAGCTGGCGCGACGTCGTTGTCGGGATCGGCGCCCTCGCGGCCGTCCTCGGTGTGGGACTGCTCGTCATCGTCTTCGCTCGCGTCGGCGCCCTCCACGGCCGCACGTACCACCTCTACGCCGCCATCCCGGACGCAACCGGGGTCCTTCCGGGCAGCGAGGTCTGGCTCGCCGGACAGCGAGTGGGGCGCGTCACCGGGGTCGGGTTTCGGCCGCCAATCGCCGACACCGCGTTACGGGTCCTCGTCGCGCTCGAGATGTTGAGCGACTACCAGCCCCAGATCCGGCGCGGCGCGAAGGTCGCCGTCCGGCCGGGTACGAGTCTGATCGGCTCGCCAGTCGTTTCGGTCGCGGCCAGCCGCGGTACGAGCGCCCCGGCCGTGCGCGACGGTGACACGTTGTTCGCTGACCCCAACGACCAGTTCGAAACGATCCGCACGCGCATGACGAACGCGGCCGGCACGGAGCTGCCGGTGATTCTCGCCAACCTGCGCGTCCTCGCCGTCCAACTCCGTACCGCGCAGGGTACACTCGGCGCGCTCGGCGTCGCCGGGACCGACCGCCTCGCCGCGACCGCCGCACTGCTCGGCCGCATCATCGACCGCGCGCAGGCGGCCGGCGGGACGCGCGGCACGGGACGGTACGCCACGCTCGCGACCCGCGCACGTGCGGTGCTCGACCGCGTGAACGTTGTTCGCTCGCGGCTCGAGAACCCCGGCACGTCGGCCGGCCGTTTTCGCGTCGACTCGACGCTCTGGCGCAGCGTCGACTCGCTCCGCACCGACCTCGACGTGGTCCAGCGCCTCGCCGACTCGCCCGACGGGACCGTGGGCCGCCTGCGCCATGATGCGCAGCTTCAACGCGAGATGGCCCGCGCACGCGTCGAAGTCGACGCGCTGCTCGCCGACACGCGTCGAAACCCGCTGCGCTACGTCGCGTTCTGAGCTGGCACGGGGCACGATGGCGCGCCGTGCCGGCCGACGGTCGCGCGCCCGTTCGGGACGACATCCGGTCGCCCCCGTGTGCCTCGGCACCGCTCGTGCGAAGCAGCACGATGTACGCCGCCGTATCTGCGCGCTGCTCCCCGCCGATTTTCCTCCCCTACCGCCCGTCCTGCCGTGCCCGGTGAACTGCTGCCCGGCGCCGACCCGCCACCGGTCGACATCGTCGAGCTCAAGCGCCGCTCCCTTCCCGAGCTCCACGCGCTCGCCGAGGAGCTTGCGATTTCCAACTACACCGGACTCCGCAAGCAGGAGCTGATCTTTCGCATCGAACAGGCGCTGCTCGATGCCGACGTCACGCTGCGTGGCGAGGGCGTGCTCGAGGTGCTGCCCGAGGGATATGGGTTCCTCCGCAGTCAGGACTGGAACTACCTGTACAGCCCGGACGACATCTACGTCTCGCCGTCGCAGATCAAGCGGTTCGACCTGCGCACCGGTGACTCCGTGACCGGGCAGGTGCGGCCGCCCAAGGAATGGGAGAAGTACCTCGCGCTGCTCAAGGTCGAGCGCATCAACGGCGACGAGCCCGAACGCGCCAAGCAGCGGGTCGCGTTCGACAACCTCAAGCCGCGCTTTCCGGACGAACGGATCCACCTCGAGACCGCGGACAGCGACCCGAGCACGCGACTCACCGACGTCATCGCACCACTCGGGAAGGGGCAGCGCGGACTCATCGTCGCGCCGCCACGCGGCGGCAAGACGGTGCTCCTCCAGAAGCTCGCGAATGCGATCGCCGAGAACCACCCGGAGATCGCGCTCATCGTCCTGCTGATCGACGAGCGGCCCGAGGAGGTGACGGACATGCAGGCGCGCGTGCCGAAAGCCGAAGTCATCAGCTCGACGTTCGACGAGGCCGCCGACCGGCACGTGCAGGTGGCCGAAATGGTCCTCGAGAAGGCCAAGCGCCTCGTCGAGCACGGCCGCGACGTCGTGATCCTGCTCGACTCCATCACGCGCCTCGCGCGCGCGCACAACACGGTCGTTCCGCACTCCGGCAAGGTGCTCTCCGGCGGCGTCGACGCGAAGGCGATGGAGAAGCCGAAGCGCTTCTTCGGATCGGCGCGCAAGATCGACGGCGGGGGCTCGCTCACGATCGTGGCGACCGCGCTCGTCGAGACGGGGTCGCGCGCGGACGAGGTGATCTTCGAGGAGTTCAAGGGCACCGGCAACATGGAGCTCGTTCTCGACCGAAAGCTCGCCGAGCGCCGGATCTATCCGGCGTTCGACTTCAACCGATCGGGGACGCGGCGCGAGGAGCTT
The DNA here is from genome assembly GCA_036401455.1 of Gemmatirosa sp. Taxonomy (GTDB): domain Bacteria; phylum Gemmatimonadota; class Gemmatimonadetes; order Gemmatimonadales; family Gemmatimonadaceae; genus BPUI01. Next base: position 16,508 of record DASWUT010000848.1, read on the forward strand.
CTGTTCGACCCGGAGGAGGCGAACCGCGTGTTCCTGCTGCGCAACTTCCTCAGTAACATGCCGAGCGACGAGGCGATGACCTTCCTCCTGCAGCGGATGGGACGCACGCGCAACAATCGAGAGTTTTTCGCGGAGATGGCCCGCGGGTGACCGACGTGCTGTCGGCCGACCCACGCCCGTTCCCGCGGGGGCGCGTGCTCGCCGTCGACTACGGGGAGCGGCGCGTCGGCCTCGCGATCAGCGATCCGCTCGGTATCATCGCCACGCCAGCGGGCGCGATCCTGCGACGTCCCGGAAAGCGACCGCCGATCGCGGAGATCGTGCGGCGCGCCGGGGCGCTGGAGGCCGTCGCGTTCGTCCTTGGCCTGCCGCTCGACGGCGCCGGCGACGACACACCTCGCGCCGTCGAGGTGCGGCAGATCGCGGCCGAACTCGGACGTCGCACGAGTCTGCCGGTCCGCCTCGTCGACGAACGCTACACGACCGCCGCGGCGCTTCGCGCCGTCCGCGAGATGGGCGGGTCGGTCCGCGGCCGGAAGGAGGACGTCGACGCGCTCGCGGCAGCCGTCCTGTTGCGTCACGCGCTCGCCGTCCTCGCGCACGAGTCGGCGCGCGCGCCCGCCGACGACGCCCAGCCCGCCGTGTCGTCCGCCGCGGCAACTGTCGCTGCGCCAGTCGACGTGGCCAGCGCCTAGCGCGACACCGGACGTCGTGCGCCGCGCGGCCCGCATCGCGTCGAGGTTAGGCGCAGTCGTCCTCACGGCGGCCGCGTTCGCCTGTGGCCCGGCGAACGGTGACCGGCCGGTGCGGGTGGTCGTGCCCCGCGGCTCGTCGTTCCGCGCGGCTGCCGACTCGCTCGCGAGCCGCGGGGTGATCCGTTCGCCGCTGTTCTTCCGATTGTACGCAAGCCTGTCGCACCACGACCGCCGCATCAAACCCGGAACGTACCTGCTCCGTCCGGGAGCGGCGTACGCGACGATCGCCGACGCCCTCGTCAGCGGGAAGGGGCTCGTGCACGTGGTCACGGTCGTCGAAGGATGGGAGCTGCGGCAGATCGTCCCTCAGCTCGCCCGCTCACTCGGCGTTCCGCTCGACTCGGTCGACGCGGCCGTGCGCGACACGGCCATGCTGCACCACCTCGACGTACCGACGCCCACGCTGGAGGGCTACCTGTTTCCGGCGACTTACACGTTCCCGGACGGCACGACGGCCCGGGCCGCGGTCGCGCAGATGGTCGCCCGCTTCGAACAGGCATGGCGGCCGGAATGGAACGAGCAGCTGCAGGCGCTCGCGCTCAAGCGGCACGACGCCGTGACCCTCGCGTCGATCGTCGAACGCGAGGCCGTCCGGCCCGAGGAGCGCCCGGCAATCGCGGCCGTGTACTACAACCGGCTGCGCAAGGGGATGCGGCTGGAATCCGATCCGACCGTGCAGTACGCGCTGGGCCACCACACCGCGCGCGTCCTGTATCGCGATCTCGACGTCGATTCACCGTACAACACGTACCGACACGCCGGCCTGCCGCCCGGCCCGATCGGGTCACCGGGGGCGCCGAGCCTCGCGGCCGCGGTGAACCCCGCGCACGTGCCGTATCTGTTCTTCGTTGCGCAGCCTGACGGCCACCACGAGTTCCGCACCTCCTTCGCGCAGCACCTGCAGGCGGTGCGCGAATCGCGAGCGCTCGCGCGGTCGGCCGCCGAGAGCGCTGCGGCCGCGCATCCCGCGACTCGTTAGGCGCGCGTCGCCGCGCCGGCGCCGGTCACGCCCGGCGCGTCGTTCATGCTGGGCCGGTGGCGGCCGGCCGCCAACGAAAGCGCACGTCGGGGACGTCCGACTCCTGTTCGCCGCGGGTGCGCCGCTCACCGTGGGTCGGTCGACGAGTGACGGGCGCGTCGGTGTGGAGTTGCTCTTCGACGCACGCCATAACCGACGGCGAGAGAAAGAGGTCGACGAGCGCGGGCTCGAACTGGGTGCCACGCCCCTCGGTGATGACGTCGACGCCTTTTCGCGCACTCTCGCCTTCGTGGTACCGGCGACTGTGCGTGAGTGCGTCGAACGTGTCGGCGATCGCGACCACGCGCGCCTCGAGCGGAATCTGCTCGCCCTTGAGCTTGCGCGGGTATCCGGTGCCGTCCCACCGCTCGTGATGCGACAGCACGCCTTCGGCGAGTTCCGGATAGAAGCCGGCGAGTGGCGCGAGCACGTCGGCACCGCGTTGCGGGTGCGTCGCGACGGCCTCACGCTCTTCGGGGGTGAGCTTGGCATCGTCGTGGACGATGTCGAACAGCGCTTCGTGCAGCTTCCCGATGTCATGAAAGAGCGCGACGCGTTCGACGCTGCGTCGTCGCGGCTCGTCCAGGCCTGCGGCGCGCGCGAGCATGAGCGCGTAGGCGGCAGTGCGCCGCACGTGGGCTCCCGTGACGGCGTCGTTCGCGTCGATCGCGTTCAGCAGGACTTCGAGCGTCGCCGCAGCCAGCCGTTCAGCGGTCTGGCGTTGGGCGCGCGCGCGAAGCCAGAGCGCGGTCACGGTACCGGCGATGATCCACGTCGACGAGCGTTTCATGGCGTCGTCATGGGCAATTCCCGTACACGACGTCCGCGGCGGTCGAACGGTGGGACGCGTGGCACCGTGCGGCGGCATGTTGCGGCGGCATGTTGCGGCGGCATGTTGCGGCGGCACGCCGGTGCCGGATACGACACAAGACACGAGGGGCAGTACCGGTGAGGGTACTGCCCCGCGTGATAGGGTGCCGGCGACGGCCTACTCTCCCGCGCCCTCTCGGGCGGAGTACCATCGGCGCTGTCGGGCTTAACGACCGTGTTCGGGATGGGAACGGGTGTGGCCCCGACGCTCTAGTCGCCAGCGATGTGTTGTGTCGTACGGATCTCCGTCGCGCGCGACCGGGGTCGCGCACGGCGGGCATAGATCAGCCCACGACGGCGAGCGCCGTGGGCCAATGATGGACGAGGGAGTGGGAGACGTGTGGTCCAGACGCTTGCGTCTGATTTCAAATGGATCCTCTCGCGTCCCGCAGGAGCGGAGAGGGGAGGTCAAGCCGCACGGGCGATGAGGACCGCTACGCTTGGCGCGTGTTGCCACGCGTCCACGGGCGGCCTCGTGACGGGGTGGTCTCCCCCGGCCCTTTAGTGCCTTCAAGAGGCATGGGAGGATTCATCTTGGGGACGGCTTCCCACTTAGATGCTTTCAGCGGTTATCCGTGCCGATCATCGCTACCCGGCGGTGCCCTTGGCAGGACAGCCGGGACACGAGCGGATCGTCCGACCCGGTCCTCTCGTACTAGGGTCCGCGCCCCGCAATCCTCCACCGCCCACGACGGATACAGACCGAACTGTCTCACGACGTTCTGAACCCAGCTCATGTACCACTTTAACCGGCGAACAGCCGGACCCTTGGGACCTTCTCCAGCCCCAGGATGTGATAAGCCGACATCGAGGTGCCAAACCGCGCCGTCGATGTGAACTCTCGGGCGCGATAAGCCTGTTATCCCCAGCGTACCTTTTATCCGTTGCGCGATAGCCCGCCCACGCGGCACTACCGGATCACTACGGCCGACTTTCGTCCCGGCTCGACCCGTCGGTCTCGCCGTCAGGCTAGCTTCTGCCGTTACACTCTGTAAGCGCGAGTACCGACCGCGCTGAGCTAACCTTCGCGCGCCTCCGTTACGCTTTCGGAGGCGACCGCCCCAGTCAAACTGCCCACCAGCCACGGTCCCAGGCGGGGTCTGCCCGACCTTGGTGAGCGCGCCGCATTCGGCAGGGTGGTATTTCACTGGCCCCTCCCTCCCAGCTGGCGCCAGGAGTTCACCGGGTCCCACCTATGCTACACAGCCGAATGCAGCGAGCAATGACAAGCTGCAGTAAAGGTGCATGGGGTCTTTTTGTCCTGTCGCGGGAACTCGGAATCCTCACCGAGACTGCCATTTCGCCGAGCGCGTGGTCGAGACAGTGCTCAAGTCGTTACGCCATTCGTGCAGGTCGGAACTTACCCG
>DASWUT010000849.1:0-2191 GCA_036401455.1 Gemmatirosa sp.
AACGCAAGCCGACGCCGAGGCCGAAAACGCGCCGCCCGCAGCCGCGGGGGTCGAAGACGAAGTCGGCCCTCAAGATCGACACGGCCGCGCGCAGCCCGAGGTTGGGCGTGAGCGCGGGGAGCGTGTTCACGCCCGCGCTCCCGGCGATCGCACGCACGGTCAGCGTAGGAACCCCGAGCGGGACGCGAACGACGCGTACTGGGACCGTGTAGCGCGCCTCGCCCCAGGCGAGTTCTGTCCCGCCCTGCGCGAGGAGGAACAGCGACGGGATCGTGCCGCTCCCGCCGAGGTACGCGAAGCGCTGAGTCGGGACGCCGACGCCGCCAGACGTCACGATGCCGTGACCGAGAAACTCGAACAGGTGCTCGTCGTGCGTCGGCAGCGAGAGCGCCGCGTCGAGTGTCACCTGAGTGAACCCCGCGCCGCGCGCGACGTCGAGCGAGCGCTCGATGCGCGCCGCCGCGCGTCCGACGATGCGCGGGCGCTCGAAGCGGTAGCGAACGCCGGCCAGTCCCGACGTGATCCGGCCGCCCGTGATGGCCGGATTCGCGCGCCGTGCTCCCTCGAGCGAGCGCCGCGAGAACACGCTCCACGGGTACGACGTGCTCCCGGTATCGCGCGCGACGGACGTCGAGGCCTCGCTGAGTGCGCCGACGTACGGCTCGACGACGCCAGCCGAGGCGTCGAAGCGTCGGCCGACGCTCGCCTCGATGCGCGTGGCGCGGTAGTAGTTGCGCACGTCCTCGCCGCTCCCGAGCATCGACAGCGAGTTGGTGAGATCGCCCCGGATCCAGCGGTCGTTGGTGAACGTTCCACGCGCGGCCGCCGCATCGATCACGACGCGCGAGCCGAGCTCGGCGTGTCCGGTCGCGCCGAGGTCGACGGTCCCGAGGTGGCTTCGGTACGTCACGACCGGGTCGATTCGAACGCGGCCCGTATCGAGCGCGACCTCGGGGCCGAACGCCAGCGAGATCCCGTCGATGCGGTCGTACGTCGGAATGCGCACGCCGATGATGCCCGGGAGCAGAACCACCGGCACCGGCTCGGACGGCCCGCGACTGATGCTGACGTACGTGCGCGCGCCGACGGTCCGCACCGCGGCGGTGAGCTCGCGGTACGCCAGCACGTCACCGGCGATGAGCGCGAGCATCGAGCCGTACACGCCCCCGCCGACCGAGATCACGCGACCGGCGACCTCCGCGCCGGGCCGCAGAAACACGTCACCGAGTACCACGACGTCACCCTTCACGCGCCCCGCGAGCCTCAGCGGGCCGCCCAACACGATGAGGGTTCGATCGATCCGTACGTCGCGCCCGAGCGTGAGCCCGGTGTCGGGCGCCTCGACGACGATGTGAGCGCGCGCGAGCAGCGCCTGCATGCTTCGCCCGGCGAGCCCGGGGCCGGCCTCCTCGACGACGATCTCGCGAGACGCGGCGAGCGCCGACTGCACGATGCCCTGCCCCGCCGTGTCGGCCGCCGTGCGCTGCGCCGATGCCGAGCGCGCCGCGGCCGCCATGATGGCCATTGATGCGGCAATCCGAGCGACGGTGCGGCGAGGGTGGTGCGACCTACGGACGCGCGGCAAGGGCAGCATCGGGGCGGGGCGGAAGGCGATCGGACGTCCCGCCGGCGTCCGGGTTACGACGCGGCCGGCTGCGGCACGCCCGCGCCGAACGCGGGGCGCGCGTGGAATTCGTCGGCGAGCGCGAGGAAGTTGGCGAGCAGGGCGCGCCCGCCCTCCGTCAACACCGACTCCGGGTGGAACTGCACGCCCCACACCGGGTCGCGCACGTGTGCAACGGCGTGCACTTCGTCCGGCGCATCGACGGCGCGCGCCGTCACGCGCAGCACGCTCGGAATCGACGACGGCTCGACGACGAGCGAATGGTAGCGCATCACGGTGAGTGGGCGCGGAAGTCCGCGAAACAGCCCCGTCCCGTCGTGGTGCAACGCCGACGTCTTGCCATGCATGATTCGACCAGCCCGCACGACCTGCCCGCCGTACGCCTCGCCGATTGCCTGGTGACCGAGGCACACGCCGAGGATCGGGATCTCCGACCCCCAGCGCTGCACGAGCGGCACCGTCACGCCGGCTTCACTCGGTGTACACGGGCCGGGCGACAGCACGATCGCGCGCGGCGCGAGTGCGCCGATCTCGCCGACCGTGACCGCGTCGTTCCGGCGCACGAGC
>DASWUT010000850.1:0-8147 GCA_036401455.1 Gemmatirosa sp.
CGATTCGGTGCAGGGCGCGGCGAGCGACTCGTCGCGCGACCGCTCGGCGATGGCGACCGCGCGCAACGCGCCCGCGCGTCGCGCGACCGCCGGGCAGATGGCCTACGACCCCGCGCTCGCCGGCGGCGTGGCCGCGTTCCAGGCGCGCCACGGCATCGCCGTCGACAGCATGCTCGGCCCCGAGACGGTCAACGCCCTCAACGTGCCGGTCGCCTACCGCATGGGGCAGATCGCGGCCAACCTCGAGCGCTACCGCTGGCTGCCGCGCACGCTCGGCACGCGCTACGTGATCGCCAACGTGCCCGCGTTCACGCTGCAGGCGTGGGACGGCGGCAAGAAGACGCTCGAGATGAAGGTCGTCGTCGGCAAGGACTACGAGGACAAGAAGACGCCCGTGTTCGCCGACTCGATGCAGACGGTGGTCTTCCGCCCGTACTGGAACATCACCGACGAGATCGCAGCCAAGGAGACGTACCCGAAGATCCACGCCAACCCCAACTACCTGGCGGAGAACGACCTCGAGTACTTCAAGGAGGGCGGCAAGACGCACATCCGCCAGAAGCCGGGTCCGAAGAACTCGTTAGGCCTCGTCAAGTTCCTCTTCCCCAACAGCTTCAACATCTACTTCCACGACACGCCCGAGAAGCAGCTGTTCGCCAAGGACGTGCGCGGCTTCAGCCACGGCTGCATCCGCCTCGAGAAGCCTGCGGAGCTCGCCTCGTGGGTGCTCGGCTGGCCGATCCAGCAGGTGCAGGCCGCGATGAACGACACGACGGCCAACAACAAGAGCGTGCCGCTGCCGCAGAAGGTCCCGGTCTACATCGCGTACTTCACGACGTACCTGAAGAACGGGCAGCTCTACTTCGGCAACGACCTGTACGCGCGCGACCAGAACCTCGTCCAGGCGATGACCGCCAAGGGCGGGCAGAGCGGGAACGTGACGCAGGCCGTAGACGCGCTGCACAAGCTCGTCGCGAGTTGAGCGCGGCCTGACGGCTGCCTAACGAATCACGCGCCCGCGACCGCCGGACTCGACATCGGCGGCGCGGGCGCGCGCTCCTTCACCCGCCGCAGCCGCGGGCGGAGCGTCACGCCGGCGTAGACCGCGTCGAGTGTGAGGACGGTGTCGGGGCAGGGGACCGGGACCTGCCCGCCAGACTCTGGCGTGACGAGCTCGGAGCGCCACGCGCCCCCGGCGTCCCGCCAGTGCCGCTCGACTTCCTGGCGCGTCGCCTCGACTATGAGGTACGCGCGTAACGTCGGGATGCGCCGGTAGGCGACGAGCTTCTCGCCCCGGTCCGTGCGGCGCGTACTCGGCGAGAGCACCTCGACGACCACGCACGGGTTGGTCACGAACACGGTCTCGTCGTCGGGCGTGTCGCAGACCACAAGGACGTCCGGGTAGTAGAACGTGGTCTCGTCGGCGCGGACCTTCAGGTCGTTGGTGAACGCCTCACACGGCCCGCCCTGGGCGGCCTGTCGCAAGCCCGCGGCGACGTTGCCGACGAGCCGGGCGTGGCGTACCCTGACACCCGACATCGCGAACACGCGGCCACCGACGTACTCGTGACGCACGCGGGCGGTTTCTTCGAACGCCAGGTACTCCTCCGGCGTCATCAGGGCCTTGATTGGGCGCGGACTGCTCATCCCGCCAATCTCTCGGCTCGGCGGGCGCGGCGCTACTCGGCTGCCGCGCGACTCGGCTACGGCCCCGCCAGGTAGTCCGCGGCGAGCGACGTGAGCGTGCGCACCCCCACCGGTAGCGCGCCTTCGTCGGCGAAGAACTTGGGGCTGTGATTGCTCACGAACGCGCTCAGCGGACTGCCCTTGGGCCGCACGCCGAGGAAGACGAACATCCCGGGCACGCGCTCGGCGAAGTAGCCGAAATCCTCGGAGCCCGTGACCGGGCGCCCCTCGCTCACCCCGGCCGCGCCGGCCACGCGCTGCAACGTGCCGACCATGCGCGCGGTGAGCGCGGGATCGTTGGCCGTCACCGGCGTCATCTCCTCGATCGTGACCGCGGCCGTCGCGCCCTGCCCCTCGGCGGTCAGCTCGATCGCGCGCCGCACGCGGGCCTGGACGTCGCGACGCACGGCCGGGTCGAAGGTACGGATGGTGCCTAACAGCACGGCACTGTCGGGAATGATGTTGTTGCGCACCCCCGCGTTGAGCGCGCCGACGGTGACCACCGCGGGCCCTGCGGTCAGGTCGACCTGGCGGCTGACCACCGTCTGCAGCGCAGTCACGACGTAGCTCGCCGCGACCACCGGGTCGACGCCGGCCCACGGCGCCGCGCCGTGCGTCTGTCGCCCGCGGATCACGACGCGCATGAAGTCCGCCCCCGCCATGAAGCCGTTGGGCCGGTAGGTGAGGTGCCCCACCTCGTCCGGCGTGATGCCGACGTGCAGCCCGAACACCGCGTCGGGCTTCGGGATGCCTAACGATGCGCCGGCGCCGTCCATCACCCCGGCGTTCAGCATCGCCCGCGCGCCGCTCGGCTTGCCGGGGTCGCCCTCCTCGTTCGGCTGAAAGAGGAACACGACCGTACCCGGGAGCGTGGCCTTCATCCCCGCGAGCACCACCGCCGCGCCCATCAGCATCGACGTGTGCATGTCGTGGCCGCAGGCGTGCATCACGCCCACGTCCTGCCCGTTGTACGTCGAGCGCACGGTCGACTTGAAGGGCAGGTCGACCTGCTCGGTCACGGGAAGCGCGTCCATGTCGGCGCGCAGCGCGACGACCTTGCCGGGTCGCCCGCCCCGCAGCACGCCGACGACGCCGTGGCCGCCGACGCCGGTGTGCACCTCGATGCCCAACGACGTCAGCTCGGCGGCGACGATCCCCGACGTGCGGGTCTCCTGGTTGGAGAGCTCGGGGTGTTGGTGCAGGTCGCGCCGCCAGGCGACGACCTGGGGGAGTACGGCGTCGGCGCGGCGCGTGATCTCGGCGTCGGGCGAGGGGCCGCCGCGTGGCGCGTCCTGCGCGCGCGCGGCCGCGGCGCACAGGACGACGCCGGACACCGCAGCCAACGCGGCGTCCACCGTCCTGCCTAACAGCGCGCCTTGCCTCACGAGTGCCCTGCCGGCGACGGCGTCGGCGCGACGGCGGTCTGCCCACCCTCCTGCGTGCCCGCCTCCTCCTTCGCCGCGTCCTCCTCCCGCCCGAGCTGCCGCAGCGCCGCCGCCGTGACGCGCTCCGCCGTGAAGCCGAGCCGGCGCATGACTTCCTCACCCGGCGCCGACGCGCCGTAGCGATCGAGCGCCACGATCGCCCCGTCCATCCCTACGAAGCGCTCCCAGCCGAGCGGCGACGCGGCCTCGACCGCCACGCGCGCCCGCACCGCCTTGGGAAGCACCGCCTCGTGATAGGCCGCGGGCTGCGCCGCGAACAGTTCCCAACTCGGCAGGCTCACCACGCGCGCGCGCACCCCGTAACCCTTGAGCCGCTCGCGCGCGTCGACGCACAGGGCGACCTCGGACCCCGTCCCGATGAGCAGCACCTCGGGCGCGCCACCCTCCGCATCGGCCAGCACGTAGCCACCCTTCGCCACGCCCGCTTCCTTCGCCCCCGAGCGGTCCAGGATCGGGAGGTTCTGCCGCGACAGGACGAGCGCCGTGGCCGCGGGCCGTGCGACCGCGACGGCCCACGCCTCGCTCGTCTCGTTCGCGTCGGCCGGCCGGATGGTCACGAGCTGCGGGATCGCGCGCAGCCCGGCGAGCTGCTCCACCGGCTCGTGCGTCGGCCCGTCCTCGCCCACCGCGATCGAGTCGTGCGTGAACACGTAGATCGCGTGCAGCTCCGACATCGCCGCCAGCCGCAGCGACGGCTTGAGATAGTCGCTGAACACGAAGAACGTCGCGCCGAACGGGATCACGCCGCCGTGCGCGGCCATGCCGTTGACCGCCGCGCCCATCGCGTGCTCGCGGATGCCGAACGCCATGTTGCGCCCCGCGTACCCCCACGGACCGCCCACCGCACCCTGCACCCGGGCGTCGGTCACCGTCGCCGCCGCGCCCGCGCCCAACGACGGCTGGAAGTCGCCGCCACCGGTGAGCGCCGTGTTGGTCGACGGATTGAGGTCCGCCGATCCGCCGACGATGTTGTGCACCGTCTTGGCGAGCGCGTTGAGCGCCTGCCCGCCCGCGACGCGCGTGCTGACCGGCTTCGCACCCGCTTCCCACCTGGGCAGCCCGTCGGCGTAGCCCGCGGGCAGCTCGCCGCGCCACGCGCGCGTCAGCTCCGCGGCCTCGTCGGGGAACGCCGCCGCGTACGCGTCCATCCGCGCCTGCCACTCCGCCTGCACCGCCGCGCCCGCAGGCACCGCCTGCCGGAAGTGCTCGACCGCCTCGGGCGGCAGAAAGAACGGCTCCTGCGACGGCCAGCCGAGCGCCGTCTTGGTCGCCGTGACCTCCTCCGGACCTAACGGTGAGCCGTGCACGTGGTACGTGCCTTCCTTGTTGGGCGATCCGTAGCCGATCACCGTCTGCACGAGGATCAGCGACGGGCGCGCCGTCTCGGCCCGCGCCTCCTCGATCGCGCGCGCAACGTCGTCGACGTCGTTCCCGTTGGTCACCTGGCGCGTGTGCCAGCCATACGCCTGGAACCGCTTCGCCACGTCCTCGGTGAACGTGAGGCTCGACTCACCGGCGAGGGTGATGTGGTTCTGGTCGTAGAGGTAGATGAGCTTGCCGAGCCCCAGGTGCCCCGCGAGCGACGCGGCTTCCTGCGTCACGCCTTCCATCAGGTCGCCGTCCGAGACGAGCGCGTACGTGTGGTGATCGACCACCGTGTGCCCCGGCCGGTTGTACCGCGCTGCGAGCCACGCCTCGGCCATCGCCATCCCCACCCCGTTCGCGAACCCCTGCCCGAGCGGCCCCGTCGACAGCTCGACGCCCGGCGTGTGGTGGCCGCGCTCGGGGTGCCCCGGCGTCCTGCTTCCCCACTGGCGGAAGCGCTTGATCTCGTCGAGCGGCAGGTCGTAGCCCGTCAGGTGCAACAGGCTGTAGAGCAGGGCGGAGCCGTGCCCGGCCGAGAGGACGAAGCGGTCGCGGTCGGGCCACTGCGGATCGCGCGGGTTGAAGCGCAGGAAGCGCGTCCAGAGCGCGTAGGCCATCGGCGCGGCGCCCATCGGTAGCCCGGGGTGCCCGGCGTTGGCCTGCTGAATCATGTCGACCGAGAGCAGGCGGATCGCGTTGATCGCGAGCGCGGTCAGGGCGGGATCGTCGGTGGCGATGGGCGCGGACGGCGCGGGGGCGGCGGGAGCGGTCATGGTCGGGTTGGAAGGGTGCGGCGCGCGGTGCGCCGTGTAGCGAGCCGCGCAGCGGGCGGGGGTCGTGCACGCCCGGTGCCGCCGCAGTCCTGGATCGGTCAACGAGCGATCGCTGGCGTCCATCTACACGCAACCACCGCCCGGGACAATGATCCGGCGCTCACCCGCCCCTGACGTACCGCTCCAGAAACGCCAGCACCGCCCCGTACCCCCGCAGCAGGTTGTCCCGACGCGCAAATCCATGGCCTTCGTCCGGGAAGACGAGGTACTCCACGGGCACCCCATTCGCCCGCGCCGCCTCGACGATCTCGTCGCTCTCGCGCTGCAGCACGCGCGGGTCGTTGGCCCCCTGCAGCACGAGCAGCGGGCGCCGGATCCGGTCGGCGTGAAACACCGGCGACACGCGCCGCAGCCGATCGGCGTCGGTCGCGGGGTCGCCCAGCTTGGCGAGCAGGGCGTCGCGCTGCGCGCCGAGCCACACGGGCAGGCTCTCGATCGTGCGCAACCAGCTGCTTGGCCCAAACAGGTCCACCCCCGCGGCGAACGCCGTCGGATGCTGCGTGAGCGCGGCGAGCACGAGGAACCCGCCGTAGCTCGCGCCCATCACCGCCACGCGCGCCGGGTCGACCACGCGCGTGCCCTCCAGCAGCCCGCGCGCCGCGACCACGTCGCCGAGGTCGGCCTCACCGTGGCGCCGCACGTCGAGGCCGTAGAACGATTTTCCGTAGCCCGACGAACCGCGGTTGTTGACGTCGTAGACCGCGTAGCCGTGGTTCACGAGGTACTGCGCGACGGGATCCCAGCCGATCCGCGCCTGCCCGCCGGGCCCGCCGTGAACCCTGACGACCGCGGGCACGGGCGCGTCCGGCGACGCGCCGTGCGGCAGGTAGAGCACGCCCGGCACCTCGAGCCCGTCGTAGCTCGCGAACCGGGACACTTCCCCATCGACGAGGTCTGCGGGGTCGATGCGCGGGTCGAGCGAACGGGTGAGCCGCCGGGGTGGCGCGTCCGTGGCGACCGCGGCCACGTACAGATCGCCCGGCGCGCGGCTCGCGTTGGCGTAGAAGGCGACGAGGCGGCCGTCGTCCGAAAAGACCACACGCGTCACGCTCGCCTCGGGCACCGCGGGCGCCGGCACCGAGCGCATCGACGGCAGGGCGAACAGGTGCAGCTCGGTGCGTGCGTCCGCGTTCACGCCAACTGCCAGGTGCGCCCCATCGGGCGACACGGCGGCGAACAGCACGTCCCACGGCGGCGCGAACACGGTGGTGCGCGCGCGCGTCGCGAGGTCGATCCGGTCGAGATGCGTGAACTCGCTCGCCTCGTCGGTCGTGAGGTACAGCCCGCTCCCGTCGGCGTCGAACCCGGCCACCCCGTGCGCCACCACGCCCGCGTGCGGCGTCAGGTGCTCGGTGCGGCCAGTCGCGCCGTCGTAGAGGTAGACGTCCGCGTCCGAGACACCGACCGACCGCTCGAGCGCGACGAAGCGCCCGTCGGGCGAGACGGCCGCGGGGCGGAACGCGCCGTCGTTGCGGTACAGGAGGGTGCGCGCGTATCCGTCGACCGCACTCCCGGTGGCCTCGTACGCGTAGACGTCGAACGCCCGCGCGTCGCGCTCGTTGGTCGTCACGAAGAAGCGGTCGCCCGTGCGCGACCACCCCGCGAACCCCGCCTTGAGCGCGTCGCCCGGCGTGAGGTCGTGCACCCGGCCGTCGAGCTCGCGCACGTACAGGTGGTGCCGCTCGTCGCCGCCACGGTCGGCCGTGAACAGGACCCGGTCGTCGGTGCGGAAGTAGCACACCGCGTACGTGGCGTCGGTGGTCGACGCGGTGAGCGCCTCGGGCTCGCCACCGTCCACGGCGATCGCATGGACGTTGAACACGCCCGTCGGATTGCCCGACACCAGCACGCGCCGCCCGTCGCGCGAGAACGACGCATCGTACCACGCGACGGTCGCGAAGAAGTCCTCGACCGGGTAGCGGATCGGATCCCGCGGTGGACGCGCCGTCGGCGGCATGGCGAGCATGGCTAGAATGTACGGATGCGCGTCGTCTCGCTCTGTCCGTCCCTCACCGAACTCGTCTTCGACCTCGGCCGCGGCGACGCGCTCGTCGGACGCACGAAGTTCTGCGTGCATCCCGCGGACCGCGTGACGTCGGTCGAGGCGTTAGGCGGCACGAAGAATCCCAGGCTCGACCGTATCGTCGCCCTCCGCCCCGACCTCGTGCTGCTCAACGAGGAGGAGAACCGCCGCGAGGACGCGGACGCGCTCGCCGCGGCGGGCGTACCGCTGCACGTGAGCTTCCCACGCGACGCGCCCGAGACGGCGACGATGGTGCGGAGCATCGGCGAGGCGTTAGACGCATCCGCCGAGGCGGCGCGGATCGCCGAGGAGATCGAGGCGCGCACCGCGCGGGTGCGCACGGGCGCGGCGGCGCGGGCGGCAGGCGGCGAGCCGCCGGTGCGCTGGGCCTACCTCATCTGGCGCCGGCCGTGGATGGCGGCGGGAGGCGACACGTTCGTCTCCGCGCTGCTCAATCAGGCGGGTGGGACCAACGCGTTGGGCACCGCGGGCGCACGCTACCCCGAGGTCACCGCAGACGCGCTGCGCGCGGCCGACCCCGATGTGGTGTTCCTGTCGAGCGAACCGTTTCCTTTCGCCGAACGGCACGCGGAGGAGCTGGCTGCGGAAACCGGGCTGCCGCGCGAACGGTTTCGCTTTGCGGACGGGGAGTTGCTGTCGTGGCACGGCTCGCGGACCGTGTCCGGGGTAGACTACGCCGACGCGTTGCTGGAGAGTGTACGCGCACTGAGGAGTGTGCAATGTCGGATGTGATGACCGGTCTGCTGACCCTGGATGAGTTCTTTGCGCTTCCAG
>DASWUT010000851.1:0-4520 GCA_036401455.1 Gemmatirosa sp.
GTTTGGCGCTGGCGGCGACGAAATACGACCCGCCAGCCGTGCGGGCGGGTGGCTCACGGCCACCGACCGCGGCGGTGCGGGTGCGCCCCGCACCCAGCAGCGCGTCGAGCGCCGGGCGCGGATCGCGCTGCTCGGCTTCGACCGCGGTGACGCCCAGCACCGAGCCGAGGTAGGGGTCCTCGCCGAACGTTTCGTAGAAGCGCGGCCAGAGCGGCTGGCGTCCGACGTCGAGCACGGGAGCGAAGTTCCACGGCACGCCACTCGCGCGCGTCTCGTAGGCGGTGATCTGGTGCGCGCGGCGGACGAGCTCGGGATTGAACGTCGCGGCCATCGCGACGTTCTGCGGAAAGATCGTCGCGGCGCGCATGTAATGGTCGCCGTGTACCGCATCGATGCCGTAGAGGATCGGGATCTTGAGGCGCGACCGCGACGCGACGCGCTGGATCGTCGCGATCGTCTGCTGCCACTGCGCCGGCGTGAGCGCCGCGTCCCACACGTTGAGCAGCGAGCCGACGTGGCGGCGAAGGATCGCCTCCTCGAGCTTGGCCGTGTCGAGCTGTTGGGCGGTGGTCGCGGTGCCGCGCGTGCGCGCGACCGCCTGGATGGTGAGCTGCGTCATCTCGCCGACCTTCTCCTCGAGCGTCATGAGCCGGAGGAGTGAATCCGCGCGCGCCGCGGCGCGCGGGTCGGGGCGTTGGGCGGCGGGGTGCGACGCGATGGGCTGTGGCGCCATCGGCGGCGAGCCCGCGGGCTGCGCTGCGGCGGGGATCGCTGCCGCGACGATCGTCGCGGCGAGGGCTGCGGCGAGCGCCGCGATGCGTGGGTGGTTCCGGTTCACTCGTGCGGTCTCCACGCGCTGCGGGCGCGCTCGGGGGCAGAAGATGCCTGACGCGGGAAGATGCCCGACGGCGGACGGTGCCTAACGACGGCGGGTGACGCGCACCCAGTCGACGAGGACGGCGGCGGCGCCGGCCCGGATCTGTCCGGCGGTCGAGTCGGGGAGCCCCGGATGCGCGCCGCCGACGCCGTTCACCGCGCGCGGGTAGCCGCCACCGAGGGCGAAGTTGAGGATGAGAAACTTGGGGTTGTCGAACGCCCAACGACCATAGCGCTCGACCGCGGCGCGGGGCACCTGGTACACGACGCGGTCGTCGACGCGGAAGGTCAGCGTGTCCGGGGCCCAGTCGACCGCGTACACGTGCCAGCCGGTGACGTCCTGCCCGGTTGGGAACACGGCGCGCTGCACGAGCGGCGTGTTGCCCGAGTAGCCCGGGCCGTGCAACGCCGCGCTCGTCCATGTCGGGTCGCCGACGTTCTCCATGATGTCGATCTCGCCCGTCGCCGGCCACGGGCCGGTGCCGAGGGCCCAGAACGCCGGCCAGAGTCCGGCGCCCGCGGGCAGCTTCATGCGCGCCGCGGCCGTGCCGTACGTGAACTCGAACTTGCCGCGCGTGTCGAGGCGCCCGGAGACGAAATCGAAGTGGTGCCCGTCCGCGGTAACGAAGCCAGGGCGCGCGCGCGGGGTGATGCGGAGCGCCCCGTCTGGCGCCCCGCCGGCGTCCGTGCCGTGCACGATGTGCAGCGTCGCGTCGGCGCTCGCCTCGTCGTCGACGTACGCCTGCTGCTCGTCGTTGACGGTGCCGTTGTCCGGACCGGTCACGCGCACGGTCCACCGGGTCCGGTCGAGCGCTGCGCCCGAGAAGTCGTCGGCGAATACGACCTCGGAGGTCGCGGCCGGCGGCGGGGCCTCGGTCACCGTGGCGGCGGGAGGGCGGCACGCGGCCGCGATCATCAACGCGATCGGCGCGCCGACGAGCGTCGTCGCGACAGACCGGCACGTACGGGCAGACGGATAGGGCAGAACGCGCTCCGGCAGTGCGGACGGAAGCCCGCGCGGAGGCGTCCGCACGTGAGGCGCCGCGATGAGCCGCAATGATACGCGTGGTGCGCGACAGGTCAATGCGCGCCACGGCGCGGTGGCCGGGGCCCGCGCCGCAGCGCGGCGCCGCGTCGTAACTCTCGCGTTAGCAGAGTCTTAGCGAGCGGAACGGGTCGGTTTACAGCGTCTTAGCGGCCTGTCCGGGTACGCTGCTCCGTGCTCACGTGCTCCCGCCTTTCCGCCGTTCGCGTATGCCGCGGCGCCGCGCTCGTCGTCGCGTGCGCGGCGGCCGCGGTGCCACGCGCGTCGTCCGCGCAGCAGCCGCTGCGCGCGCGGGTCGTCACCCTCCCCGCCGCGCTCGCCGCCGCGTTGCGCGGCAACCCCGACCTGGTCACCGCTCGTCTGCGCGAGGACTCCGCGCAGGGCGAGCGTCGCATCGCCGCCGCGGTGCCCAACCCCACGCTCGGCGTCGTGCCCAACGTGCCGACGCAGTACTCCATTTCCGAGCCGATCGACCTCACCCCCGCGCGCCTGTTCCGTACCCGCGCCGCCCGGCTCGGCGCCGACGCGACGCGGCTGGACGAGGCGGACGCGCGGCGCACCGTCTCGTACGCCGTCCGCCAGGGCTTCTACGACGTGCTGCTCGCACAGGCGCTGCGTGACGTGGCGGCCGAGCAGCGCGAGGCCTTACGCCAGGTGCTCGCGGCCGACTCGGTCCGGCTGCGCGACGGCGACGTGCCCGCGCAGAACGTCGTGCGGAGCGAGCTCGAACTCGCCCGCAGCGACGCCGCGCTCGCGCGTGCGACCGCGCAGGTGCACGTGACCCGGCTCGCGCTGCAGCAGCTGATGGGCGTCGCCACGCCCGACACGGGGCTCGGCGCGGCGGGCACGCTGCGCTTCGTCGCGGTGCCGGTCGACACCGCGGGGCTGCGCGCGACCGCGCTGCGCGAGCGTCCCGACCTGCGCAGCGCGGGGTTGCGCGTGGCGCAGAGCCGCGCCTTCGTGAGCACGGCGCGCGCCCAGCTGGTTCCGATCCCCGAAGTGTCGTACGTGACGCAGCGGCATCAGCGTTTCGACAACGGCCACTTCTACAGCTTCGGTGTCGGGGCGACGCTCCCCTTCCCGTACTTCTTCTCGGGCGAGCGGGCGCGGGCGCGCGCCGGACTCGCCGCGGCGCAGGTGGCCGCCGACCGTGCGCGGCTGCAGGTCGAGACCGACGCGGCGACCGCGCTCGACCAGTACCAGGCGTCGCGCGCGCTCGCCGAACGCTACGAGGCCGGCCTGCTCGCCAAGGCGCGCCAGTCCGTGGCCACGGCGCGCTACGCCTATCGCGCGGGCGCGATCTCGCAACTCGAACTGCTCGACGCGCTGCGCACCGACGCCGACACGCGCGCCGACTACTACAACGCTGTGCACGACTACTGGGTCGGCGTGTTTGCCGTCGAGCGCGCGGCCGGCGTCGAGCTGGCCGGCGCCGACGCGGCCGCCGACCTGGCTTTTTCGCAATGAGTTCCTCATGAGCGCTTCCCCACCCGCCGCGCCGCGCGCATCCGCACCCCCGGCCGCTCCGCTGCCCGCGCTGCCGCCCGCGCTGCCGCCTCGTGACGAGCCCGGCCCCGTGTCGCGCGCGCCACTCCTTGCCCTCGTCGCCGCGATCCTCGTCGCGCTCGCGACGATCTTCTTTTCCGGCTGCAGCCGCCCAACGCCCGAGGCGCACGCGAGCGAGACCCACGCCGGCGACACGCACGTCGTCACGCCCGCGCCCGTGGGCACCGTCTCGCTCGCGCCCGCGCAACTCGCCTACGTCACGATCGACACGGTCCGCGTGCGCGCCGAGCGCGCGGTCGCGACCGTGCCCGCGCAGCTCGCCTTCGACGAGGACCACACGGCGCGCGTGCTGTCGCCCGTCGCGGGGCGCGTCGTCTCGCTCGACGCGAAGCCCGGGGACGTCGTGCGCGCGGGGCAGGCACTCGCGCATCTGCTGTCGAGCGACGTCGCCCAGGCGGGCGCCGACCTCGCCAAGGCGCAGGCCGCGGCGCGCCAGTCGACGGCCACGCTGACCCGCGCGCGCGACCTCTACGCGCACGGCGTCGTCGCGCAGAAGGACCTGCAGCAGGCGGAGGCCGACGCGGCCGCGGCCGGGGCGGAGGAGACGCGCGCCGCGCTCCGCGCGCGCCTGTTAGGCGGTGCGGCCGCGGGGCAGACGTACGTGCTCCGCGCCCCGCTGGCTGGCGAGGTGATCGACCGGCAGGTGAACGTCGGCACCGAGGTGCAGCCTGGCGCCGCCACGCCGCTGTTCACGGTGAGCGACCTCGGCGACGTCTGGCTCACGGCCAACCTGTATCAGCAGGACCTCGCGCAGGTGCGGCGCGGTGCGCGCGTCACGTTCGCGAGCGACGCGCTTGGCGCGACCCCGATCGAGGCGCGCGTGTCGTGGATCGCCGACGCGCTCGACCCGCAGACGCGCACGGCCGCGATGCGCGCCGTGGTGCCCAACCCCGGGCACCGCCTGCGCGCGGCCACCTTCGGGCAGGCCACGCTGTACGCGGCCGACGGCGCGCGCACGCCGACCGTGCCGAGTGCGTCGCTCGTCACGCGCGGCGGCGGGACGGTCGTGTACGTGGAGGACGCACCCGGGCGC
>DASWUT010000852.1:0-1850 GCA_036401455.1 Gemmatirosa sp.
GGGGCACGCGTGGTGGCCAGAGTGGCCGGACGCGATGCAGACGGCGACGGGCGACGCCGTGCGCGCGTTCGCGCGCGATCACGCCGAGACGGTCGACTTCCACCGCTGGGCGCAGTTCGAGCTCGACGGGCAGCTCGGCGCGGCCGCAGCGCGCGCCCGCGCGCGTGGGCTGCCGGTCGGGCTGTACCAGGACCTCGCGGTCGGGGTCTCCCCCGCGGGGGGCGACGTGTGGGGCGACCAGGCGCTGTTCGTCACCGGCGTGTCGCTCGGCGCTCCACCCGACGCGTTAGGCCCCGACGGCCAGAACTGGGGTCTCCCGCCGATGAGCCCGCGCCAGCTCGCGCGCGACGGGTACGCCCCGTGGACGCGGCTCGTGCGGAGCGCGATGCGGCACGCCGGCGCGCTGCGCATCGACCACGCGATCGGGCTGTTCCGGCAGTTCTGGATCCCGGAAGGCAGCACGGGGCGCGACGGCGCGTACATGCGGATGCCGTCCGACGAACTGTTGGGCATCCTCGCGCTCGAAAGCGTCCGCGCGAACGGAGGGGCGGGCGCGCTCGTCGTCGGGGAGGACCTCGGCACGGTGCCGCCCGAGGTGGGGCCGGGGCTCGCCCGCTGGGGGGTGCTGTCGAGCAAGGTGCTGTACTTCGAACGCGGCGAACACGGCGCGTTCACGCCGCCGCGCACCTACGCGCGCACGGCGCTCGCGACCGTCAACACCCACGACCTCGCGACGCTCGCGGGGTGGTGGGCCGGGCGGGACGTCGCCCTGCGGCGCGAACTGGAGCTGGCGACGGACGAGGAGACCGAGGCCGCGCGGGGAGATCGGGCGCGGGAGCGGGCGCAGCTCGTTCGGCTGCTCGTCAGCGAAGGGGTGCTGGATTCCGCGGCGGTGGGCGGCGTTGGGCACGGTGACATACCGGAGGCGCTCGAGGCAGCGGCGCTCGACGATCTCGTGCTGAGGGCGGCGGTGCACGCGGTGGTCAGGCGGGCGCCGAGCTGGCTCGTGGGGCTCGCGCTGGAGGACCTCGTTGGGGAGACGGAGCCGGTGAATCTGCCGGGGGTAGGGCCAGACAGGTTTTCGAGCTGGACCCGACGCTTGAGGATGTCGATCGAGGAGGCGGGGAAGGATGAGGGGGTGGCGCGGGCGTTTGGGGTGGAGAGGGTGTGGAGGGGAGAGAGGGCGATTTCGCGAGAGGGGTGAGGAGAGGGGGGCGTCGCGGGCGTTAGGCGCGGCGGGAATCGGAAGAGGCTGTTCGCTGGGGCGGGCGGGACTGATGGGTCGAAGACCCGGTGGTGCAGACTCGGATACTGCGACGGGTGGAGCGGGACGTTGGGGGGCGTGTACGTCGGACGACGCAGCGGGACGTGCGAGATGGCGCGGGACAGGACCCGCGGACGGGGTGGGGCGACAACCCCGAGCGGCGGGACGGAGCGCCCGGCCGGGCAGGGCGCGAGCGGGGCGGAGACGGCGAGGGGTGGTCGCCGGATCCGTTCCGCCCTCCGCCTTATCTGTGTCGCGGGTCCCGTCCCGCCCCCGCGTCATCCGTCCCGCTTCGTCCGTCCCGCTTCGTCCGTCTCGCCCTTCCCGTCGCGCCCTCCCCTGTCGCGCCCTGTCCGTCGCGCCCGTCCCGTGCACGCCCGCGCGGGTCCCGTGTCGCCCTGAGGCCCCGACCGGCCGAGCATTCCGTCCCGCGGGTCTTCGTCCGCGCCCCTCTCCGTCCGCGGGTCCTGTCCCGCGCCATCTCGCACGTCCCGCTGCGCCCCACGACGTACACGCTCGCCGGCGTCCCGCTCCACCCGTCGCAGTATCCGAGTCTGCACCACCGGGTCTCCGAGCTTCCAGTCCC
>DASWUT010000853.1:0-9469 GCA_036401455.1 Gemmatirosa sp.
GCCCGAGCGTCACGCCGGTGTCGGCGGGCGTGATGTCGAACGCGCGCGCCAGCGAGTCCGAGCCCTCGACGTGCTGCTCCACGATCTGCAGGGCGCCACCGCTCGCGGGCGCGCCGCCAGCCGCGTCGCGCGTGCGGCGGCTCGTGGTGTCGCCGCCGGTGGGCCGGCCGAGCTGGCGGCCGACGTCGCGCAGCACGCCCCGCATTGTCTGCGCGGACGCGGGCTGGACCGGCATCCAGAGCGCGCTGCCGACGGCGAAGACCGCCGCGGGCACGCCCACCACGGCGACCCGGCGGTGCCGCCGATCGACGCGCAGGGGCCAAGGTGACGCGAGCAGGCGCATATCGACGTGGGGAACCGGGAGAACAGGGACAGCGGACATCGAGATCACACTCATAGTGTGTGGACTCATAGTGTGCAACCGGACGATCGTGCGGCGTGTTGGGCGAACAGGTCCCGCGCCGCCGCAGACACGCCGCGGCCCCTCACCGCCGGCTACCCCCGCCGGACAGCGTGGCCGCGCGCCGCGCACTCGGCGCGGTCCTGCGGCGCCTACGAGAGGCCCATCCCGACGCCCCGTCCCAGGAACGCGTCGGGGAGTGGGCGGACCTGCATCGCAACTACGTCGGCTCGGCGGAACGAGGGGAACGCAACGTGGCCTTCGAGGCACTCACCCGCTGGCTCGCCGCACTTGGCGTGACCTGGGCCGAGTTCGGGGCCGCCGTGGACCTCGCACTCGCGACAGCGGCCTCGATCCCGGCCCCCCAGAGCTGACCCGCGGCCGGAGCGCCGCAAGGCGACACGAGGGACCGGTTACCATCACGCGCGCCGCGATCGCTACGTGCAGCGTGGGTGTACCGCCACTCGCCACGTCCGTCACACCCGCCGACTCGCATGCCGCGTTGCGGCCAGCGGTGGCATCGTGTCGATGTGACGCAGCTGCATCAGCGATCAAACGCACGTGAATGCTCAAGAGAAATGCGTCGACGTCCGACGCGGGCCCAGACCGCCGCTCTCGGCCGCGGACCGACGCTGTGCGACAATAATCCGAAATAGAGTACTCCGCAATACTCGCTTTTGGAGTACGCCGATGACTGACGCAAGGTCTGCGTCATGGTCAACCGCGCGATCCGGAGGGAACCGATGCGTGCCAGCGCTCCGGCCCGCTGGTGAGCTCCGTCCACACGCCGGCGTACCAGCACCTGCTCGGCCGCTTGCGCGACGCCCGCCGCGAAGCCGGCCTCACGCAGGTCGAATTGGCTCGCCGAATCGGGAAGCGGCAGGCGTACGTGTCGCGCTGTGAACTCGGCGAGCGGCGGTTAGACGTCATCGAGTTGCTCGTGTGGGCCGATGCCCTCAGTCAGCCGCTCGAGTACTTTCTCCCGCCTCGATCAATCCGCCTGAGTCGCCGCGCCCGGTAACTGTCGTTAGGCGCGCGCATTCACGTCGCGTTCATTGCGTGGCGTGTGGGAATCCGACCTTCAATACGCGCGCGCTTGGCCAGCCCACCGCGCCCCACCCCCGCCTGCTTCGTGTCGCCGGCGCACGCCCGCGTTCTACGTCGGTGGCGGCGTGCGCGCGACCCTGCGCACCGGCACGATCGGCGTCGCGGCCGTTCTCGCCGCGTTCGCGTCAACGCCCGGGATCCTCGGCCTAGGTCCGCGCGGCGTCTCCCTCGTTGCTGACGACGGTGTGCGCGCGGGTGGGACGGGCGCCCGCGCGGGCTGCGGGAGCGGCGTTCCGCCGCGCCAATACCGCCGACCTCGCTCGTCGACCCGCGCCGTGGGTCGCTCGCCGGCGCGAGACACGCGCCTGTAGCGCCCGCCACTCCCGTCGCGCCATGCTCCGGAACGCCGATCTCGATACCGACGCCACCGCCTCGACCCCCCAATGCCAACTCACGATCTCGCGATTCCCGTCCTGCCGAGCCGCTCGCTCCCCGGCACCGTCGCGTTCTACACGCGGCTCGGGTTCACGGGTACCGTCCACGCGCCCGACGACGGCTACGCCATTCTCACCCGGGGTAGCGTCGAGCGGCACTTCTTCGCGCACCCCACGCTCTGCCCCGCCAAGTCCCACACGGGGGCTACGTCCGCGTGGCGGACGTTGACGCCCTGGTGCGCGCCTTCGCTGCGGCGGCGCTTCCCGGGGCCGGCATCCCGCGCATGGACACCGTCGCGGACAAGTCATGGGGCATGCGGGCGTTCGCCGTCGTGGACCCCGACGGCAACCTGCTGCGCATCGGGCAGGCCCTCGGGCGGCGGGTGGGGCTGAGGTGCCGCCCGCGCCGCGCCACCGCCCCGTCGGGGGCCGCACCGGCAGCGACGGCTCACGCAGTGGCTCGAATCCCCTTCCCCTCAGCGCGGCAGCGGCTCGACCCGGTGGCCCACGTGGGCCCGGAGGCGGGCGTGGTCGGCGTCATCGGTCCAGAGCACGATGCCACGCGCCCGGCACACTTGTGCGATGTGCACGTCAAGGAAGAACGCCCGCTGCGTCAACTCCTCTCGGTCGTGGCCCGCGCGCGCCATCGCCGCGATCCGCGCGCCGGTGGCGACCCATTCGGCCGCGTCCGCGGCCACCCGGCGGCCGGCGGGCACGGGATCGAGGAACCGGACCGCAAGGGCACGGGCCTCGGCCGTCGTCCGCGCGCCCTGCTGCAGCTCGGCCATGACGGGCATGAGCACGACGAGGTCTGTGCCGGCGCCGCCCAGCGCCGCGCGGATAGCCGCCGCGCGCGGGCTACCGCGCAGGAGCTCCACGTACCCGTTCGTGTCGAGGGCGCGCAGCGCCACGGGACGGTCCGCCCGGATCCGGAGACCCGCGTCAGGGGGTCCGCGTCAGGTGTCGAGGTAGGGGAAGTCGGGGATCGTGCCGACCGCGGCGTCGATCCCGCGCAGGATGGCGGCGTTCTCGGCCGCGTTCCGGAGCGCGGCGTTGACCGCGTCGGACTTCGTGCTTGTCCCGAGCGCTTCGCCGGCGGCGGCCAACAGCGCGGGGTCGACGAGCAGCTGCATGCGCGCGCGTCCGGCCTTCGTCACCTGGGGAACCTTCACGGCGGTGTGACGGCGCACCGCGGCGCTGTCACCGGCGCGTCCCGGTGTGCGCATCGTGCCTTTCGTGCTCATGTCGCTCCCGCGGTGAGGGTATGGGTGTAGAAACCCGTAAGATAGTGTGTATAGTAACCAGGCGCGGCCCACGCGGCCGCTCCCGGGGCGCGATGACGCCCCACGCCGGATCCGGCGCATCGGTGAACGTGCTCGTGTTCGTCGACCGCACGCTCGCCACATCAACACCGCACTCGGCGAGGTAGTGGGCGAACGTCATCCCCTACCGGCCGCCGAACGTGAGGCCGACCAGCACGCGATCGGCCAGGGCGCCGTCGACGGCGCGTGTCTCTCTACCAATGGTTCGTACGCGGGACGCAGACTGTGCAGACACTGTCCGCATCCGCACGGTATCCGCACAGTATAGGGGAGGACGCTTCAGCAATCTCGCCGCTGTAGTGAAGCAAGCGAGTCGAATACACACAGCATACGGATACTGTCCGCATGGTATTGGGTCCGTATGTAGTGCGGATACAATCCGCATGGCCAGCGTCGCGCGACGGTGCCGGTACATTGTCCGGTCCGCAGCAGCCCGTAACCCGGGCGGGATAGGGTGCGCCTCACGTGACGTACCTGACGACAGCCGAATGGAGGATGTGGCAGCGTGAGGATCGCCGTAGTCTCGCAGAAGGGTGGCGTGGGAAAGACGACGACCGCGGTGCACCTGGCGGCGGGTCTAGCGATGGCAGGCCACCGCGTCCTGCTGGTCGACATCGATGCGCAGGGCAACGCCTCGTCGACGCTGCGGGCCGCACGCGGCGACCGGAGCCCAGGGACGGCCGAGGTACTCTTCGACCGATTGCCCGTCGCGCAAGCGGTGCGCCCGGTGCCGGGCATCGAGGGCCTCTCGCTCATGCCGGGCGCGACCGAGCTCGCGAAGGCACCGGACCGCCTCGGCGGCGTCAAGTTCCGTGAGCAGCGGCTCAGGAAGGCACTTGAGGCGTACCACGACGCCGATCACATCATCATCGACTGCCCGCCGCACTTGGGCATCGAGACGGTAAACGCCATGCTCGCGGCCGACGCCCTATTGGTGACACTCCGGCCGTCCAAGTACACGATGGAAGGGCTGGCGGACCTCGTGGCCGAACTTGAGGACCTGCGCGAGTACGGACACGAGCCGAAAGTAGCGTACGTCGTGACCATGCTCCCCCACAACGAGCGGAGTCCGCGGGAGTACGCGCAGGACGCGCGCGAGGCATTCGGTGACCAGGTGTGTGAGGCCGTGATCCGGCGCGCCGCCGCGTTCGAGGAGGCGGCCTCGCACGACAAAACGCTTTTCGAGTACCGGCCCGAGCACGAAGGTGCAGCCGATTACGCGCGACTGGTCGTTGAACTCGTGAATCGCTGGGAGCTCAACACGCCCGCTATCGCAGGAGCCTGACAATGGCGATCGACAAGACACGGCGGACCGGCACTCCGCTCCAAGACCTGCTCCGCGGCGCCCGTCGGCCCGTCGAGCCGGACCCAGTCGAGCCGGAGCAGTCAACCGATATCGGTGCGACCACCTTGGCACCCGACACCGCATCACTGACGGCAAAATCTCCACCGCGCAATGACGCCCCTCATCCGGAGGGAATCACCCCACGCGAGATGGAAGGTGCGACGCCGTCCCACGCCAGCTCCGCACGCGTCGTCCACGCTTCGACTGACGCAGCGCCCGCTCCCAATTTGGCGTACGAGCCGGTACCGCTGCGCTCCGCGGCACCAGCGGTTGGTCCGACCGCACCTATGTCATCCGGGGCGGACCGAGCTGGCAGCAGCGATGCAGCGACCCTGGCCCGTCGCGGGCAGAAAGCACGGCCCACGATCCTGATCGAGCCCGCTGATCACCAGACGCTCCGGGATTGGCAGGCCGAGGCAACTGCCGAGTGGCAGGCGCGAGTTCTCGACGACTCGAAGATCGTACGAGCGCTCATCCAAGCCGCTCGCGAGGCGCGCGTCCCGATCGGGACCGCTGGTGGCGAGGCGCACCTCCGTCGGCTGTTGGTTGGCGTGATGCGCCGTGGGATGACGGGCGGGCCAGGCTGATCATTCTTGCCTGTAGCGCCACGTTGCGCCGGTTTTTCTTACACGATTGCCACCGTAGTGCGAAGTCACGACGCCAGTTACGCCGTTTCGAGTCTCCCGGCTGCTGTCGGTGCGCTCCACGGGGCCGAATGGCGCTATAGGCAAGGTTGGGTGGCGCTACGAGCAAACTTGCGTGGCGCTACGGGCAAGAAGTAGTGGCGCTACAGGCAGGAATCGGTGGCGCTACAGGCAAGAAACAAGCGGCTAACTTATTGTCGTAACTGCACTTGCGGTTGTTGCGGAGTAGTTAGAGGTTTTGGACATTCGGATTTTGTCCGTACTGCTTTCGCTTCGCGGAACCACCGTGACTGACCAGCCGCAAGGTTCGCCCGCCGACGAGGCGGAGGCTCGCCGCTCTGCCCTCGTCCACCGCCCACTCGAGCGGTACCCATGGTCGCGGATCTCAGATCAGGAGCCGGACGCGGATGAGGTCGAGTTGCGCCTGCTGTTGGAGGCCGCAGGAGAGGAGGGGCGCGCGTGGACCGTACGGCCTCGGAGCTTGGACCGGGTACCGGGGCCGTTTGAAGCTGACCTATACGTGGCCATGTGCGAGTTGTACAACGCGCAGGTCCCGCGAGAGCGTCGTGGCGAAATCCGATCGGTGATGACGACATACGCCCAGCTCGCCAGGCTCATGGGGCGCGAGAAAGGGGGCAGCACATACCGATCGATCGACCAGGGACTTGACCGGCTCCGCGACGTGGAGATCCGTGCAGTCCAAACATGGCGCCAGGGCAAGGTGAGTGCGCAGGAGACCACGTTCGGCATCATTGCATCGGTCACGCGGCAGTACGGCCGTGGCGCTACAGGCAAGAACGCGCGTGGCGCTACGAGCAAGAACGCTGGGGAGAGTGGCGGTACAGGCAAGAACGCAGGTGGCGCTACGGGCAAGAACGAGGCGCCAGTGATTGGACTAGTCGTGAAGTGGGATCCGGATTTCGCCGCCGCGATCGCTGAGGGCCAGTCGCGCATCCTCGACACGGCCCGGTATTTCGCGCTCCCAACACCGACAGCGCGCCGCCTGTACCGGTACCTCGACCAGCGACGCTGGCGCGGCAAGATGCGCGTGGACGAACTCGTGCTGCCGGTGTCGGAACTCGTGAAGCGGCTCCCGATCGAGCGGAGCGCGCCGAGCCATGTGCGGCGGACGCTGGACCCGGCGCACGGCGCACTCGTCGAGCAGGGATACTTGCAACTAGCCGAGTACGTCGAGACGCCACGCCCGGGAAAGAAACGGCGCGACCTGAGCGTCCGGTACGTGTTCGCCGAGGCGCCTCCTGGGTTGCCCACGTCCACAGTGACTCTCGTCGCCGAGGGCGAGCCGCCGGTGAGTGGCGAGGAAACGCTGATTGCGAAGCTGAACGCGGTCGCTCGGTGGCTCGGGACCTTCGATCACTACACCGAGCCCGAGGACGTATGCCAGCGGCTCACCATGCGAGAGCTCAAGGCCCTGCTGACAGAGGTGAGTGCGGACGCGACAGTGGCGGGCGTTCCGGCACCGGCGAGGTTGGCTGCGCTGCTCATCCGGGCGGAGCAGGGGATTGAGGTGTTCACCGCGTGGGAGCTACGTCCTGACAGCGTTTAAGCGGGATGGCGCTCGCGCACTGCGTCCGGCGTCGGTGGGTAGGCGTCGCAAAACTCGTCGCGGAGCGCGCGTTCCGTGGCTACGGAGGGTGTTTCCCGCAGGAGCGTTTGCGAGATCGCGCTTCTGCAACTGCGCGACGGTTTCGCGACGCGTTCCGGGACGGCGGACGGCGATCCCGCCAGTCATCAGCCCAGCTCCGGTCATTCGCGCGACGCGTGTCGCAGAAAGTCTGGGTTCTGATCTAGCGCTTAAGGGCTTATACTAGCGCTATGGTGCTATCACTCTGATAGCATTTTGCCCGCACCCGCGGCCCCGCGCCCCCGGCCAATGCTGCCTCTCGAGGACGTGTTCGGCGACCGGCTGAACGTGACCGTGCTGCGCCTGCTGTCCCAGGTCGCCGGCGGCGTCAGCGGCAACGGCGTCGCGCGGCGGCTCGGTCTGCAGCAGTCGGCCGTGCGCAAGGCCTTGGAGCGCCTCGTCGAGCGCGGCGTGGTGACCCGCACCGACGTGGGGCGCACCGCCGCCTACGCGCTCGACGAGCGGCGCGAGGTGGTGCGCCGTGTGGTGCTCCCGGCGTTCCGCGCCGAGGCCCGGCTCGGCGCGCGGCTCCGGCACGCGCTGCAGCGGGCCGCCCTCGCGCTCCGGCCCCGGCCCGCGGCGGTGGTGCTCTACGGCAGCGTGGCCCGCGGCGCGCCCGACCCGGGCGACGTGGACCTGCTCGTGGTGCTCGCGCGCGCCGACGACGAGGAGCCGCTGCGCTCGGCGCTCCTCGACGCCGTGCGGCCCG
This sequence comes from Gemmatirosa sp., assembly GCA_036401455.1. Lineage (GTDB taxonomy): Bacteria > Gemmatimonadota > Gemmatimonadetes > Gemmatimonadales > Gemmatimonadaceae > BPUI01. The sequence goes on from DASWUT010000853.1 coordinate 7,547, forward strand.
TGGAGGTGCGCTTCCAGCTCGCCGTGCATCCGGTGGTGATGACCGCGGCGGAGCTCGGGGGGCGACGCGACGACCCGCTCGTGGCGGCGGTCGCCGCCGACGGCGTCCTGCTCAGCGGGCGCGCGCCCGCGCCGCTCGGTCGCGTCCGCACCCTCCCGCCGCTCCCGCGCCCCGCGGTGAGCACGGCGTGATCGCGTCGCGGTGCGCAAGCTGAAGACGAGGCGCGCCGACCGGGCGCAGGCGGGCACGTACCTCGACAAGGCCCGCGGCTTCCGCCGTGACGCCGAGGCGATGGCCGCCCTGAAGGGCGAGTTCTCCGGCAACGGCCTCGCGGTGCTCTGCGTCCACGCGGCCATCGCGTACAGCGACGCGCTCGCGGTGCGCGCGGGCGAGGTCAAGTCGACGAGCGGCGAGCACCTCGACGCGGTGGACCTGCTCGAGTCGGTGGTGCGCGTCGCGACCGACGCCGACCGGGCGGCGGTCAAAGCGCTCCGCTACGTGCTCTCGCGCAAGGACGAGGTGTCGTACACGACCACGCTCGTGCGCCCCGAGGACGCCGCGCGCGTGCTGGAGCGCCTGCAGCAGTTCGGCGACTGGGCCGAGCGCCGGTACGAGCAGCTTGGGTGAGCGCGCCGGTTTCGGGACGCTCACAAGCCATGGTTTACGACTGGGGCGCGGAGGCGTACGGGGCCGGGGGGCCCGCCGCCGGCGCACGCGCGCACACCGCCCGAGTCCGCCGGTGCGAGGCCCCGATGCGTGGCGCGACGGCGCTGGCGCGCCACGCGGCCGGCGTCAGGATCCGGGGCGCCACGACATTTCGCAGAACCCGCCGCGGCCGGTGAAGGCGAGCGGGAGCACCTCGCCGGTGGTGTGGTGGACGAGCGCGAGCGCGCCCTGCACGCAGGCCACGACCCATACGCCGTCAGGCGACCAGTCGAGCGCGAGACCCCCGACCGGCAGCGTGGACAGGTGCCGCCGCGCCCCCGTCGCGCGGTCCCGCACCTCAAGACCGTTGTAGACGTAGGCGAGTTCCTGCCCGTCGGGCGACCAGCGGGGGTGTACGGCGTCGATGCCCAGGTCGGTGAGGCGCGCGGCGGCGACCTCGTAGAGCTGGAGCGTCGAGCCGGTGCCCGCGACGTGCCCGCGGTTCGAGTAGATCGCGATCAGCTGACCGTCCGCCGACACCGCGGGCTGGAGGTCGCGGTCGTAGGCCCCCGCGGCGGGCCCGAGCCGTCCGACGAGCTGCCCGCTCCAGCTCACCTGCCAGATCTCCGAGTTGTAGTAGTTGCTGAGCACCGCGGCCACCCCGCCGCCGTTCGCGAGCGGCTCCGCCTGTAGCAGCGAGGAGCCGGCCGCGGCGGTGGCGAACGAGCTGCGCGTGCCGCTCGTGTCCACGAAGTAGAGCGCCTGGTCGGTCATCGACCCCGGGGCGTTCTGGTGCAGCACGAAGCGGTCGCCGGCCGGCGTCCAGCGCACGCCAGTCGTGTTCCCGCTCGCCGCCGCCGCGCGCCGGTAGCCGGAGCCGTCCAGCCCGAAGCGGTAAAGCGAGCCGTCGAAGCCCGACGCGGCGTCGACCGCCGACCGGGCAGCCAGTTCGCCGTGCGGTACGACGCTGAGCGCGACCGAGTCCGTCGCGCCGGGCGCGCTCGCCCCGGCCGCGCTCGCGACGACCCACACGCGGCCCGCCGCCAGCGGCTGGACGCGCGCGGCGCCCGCGCCCACGCTGAGCGCCGCCACGTCGGGGCGGCGCGAGGCCCAGGTGACCGGCGCCGACGTGGCGTTGCCCCACCGGTCCGTGAGCGAGTCGACGGTGAGCGCGGGGAGTTGCGCCCCGACGTACGCCGCCGTGTCGCGCGGCCCCGCGACGTGAAGGCGGGCCGGCGCGCCCGGGCGCACGGTGACCGCGACGGAGTCGTGCAGGCC
>DASWUT010000854.1:0-2522 GCA_036401455.1 Gemmatirosa sp.
ACCCGCGCCGAGCGCGCGCAGGCCGGACCGCGACGGGCGACGCATGCGCGTGGAGCGACGCGGGTGCTTACGCGCTCGCCGTGTGCATGCCCTTGATGCGCTCGTACGCCTGACGCACCTCGGCGGCCTGCCGCTGCACCACGCTCGTCGCCTGCGCGGAGAGCGGCGCCGACATCGCATCAGCGTACGACTTCACCGCGTTCTCGTCACCGCGCTCGCACTCGGCGAGGATCGCCGCATCGTCGCGGCCGGTGACCACGCTCTTGAGATTGATCCAGCCGCGGTGCACGGCGGCGCTCACCGATCCACCCTTGCTCGGGTCGCCACCGGCGGCGCCGGCCAGACCGCGGAGCTCGGTCACGAACTGCGCGCGCTGGCTCGCGTACTGGGCGAACATCTGCTTCATCTGCGCGTCCTTGGCGTCCTCGGCCGCGGCGCGGTACCCGTCAGCGCCGTCCTGCGCGGTCTCGATGAGGTGATTGATCGCGTCGGCCGCTGTCATGGAGTCTGCCATCGAAGTTCTCGGAGAGGGAAGAATGGGCCGTGCGGCGCGGTGCGCGCCGAGGCGGGCGAGCCCGGCCGTCGCACGTTCAGGACCGCGGGGCCGGCGAGCCGTCGGGAACACGCCACCGTCACGGTCTGCCGCGTGCCTTGCGGCCCGTGGCGTGATGTAGCAACGTCGCTTCCCGCGTGCCCGACGCCAACCCGTCGCCCGGTCGCCCGCGCGCTGTTCCTCCCCCAAGTCGACGCCGCCCCATGCCTCCGACGCCCCCGCCCCGCCTCGTCGCCCTTCCCGGCACCGAGCGCGCCCCCGTTCCGGGAGCACGCGCGATCGGTCCGACGCCGCCCGACGAACTCCTCCGCGTGAGCGTACATCTCCGCGCCCGCGCCGCGCTCCCCGACCCGGCGCTGCTCGGCGCGGTGCCAGTCGACGCGCGCCCCGCCGCGCTCACGCGCGAGGAGTTCGCCGAACGCTATGGGGCGAGCGACGCCGACATCGCCGCGGTGCGGGCGTTAGCCGCGGCGGCCGGACTCCGCGTCGTCGAGGAGCACGTCGCGCGGCGGACGGTCGTCGTCGAAGGCACCGCCGCCGCGATCGAGCGCGCGTTCGACGTTCGCCTCAGCCGCTTCGTCCACGCCGATGGGACCGAGTACCGCGGGCGGGTGGGACCGGTGCACGTCCCCGAATCGCTCGCGCACGCCGTCGATGGCGTGTTTGGCCTCGACACGCGACGCACGGCGCGGCCCAACGCGATCATCCGCCCGCTGCCCGTGGGCACCGCGCGCGCGGCAGCCGCACCCCGCGCGTGGTTCACCCCGCCCGAGCTGGGTACCCTCTACGGTTTTCCGGCCGGCGACGGCGCGGGCCAGTGCATCGGCATCATCGAGTTCGGCGGCGGATTCGACACCAACGACCTCACGACGTACTGGGGGGAACTGCAGGTCGCGCCCACGCCGACCGTGGTCGCGGTCCCCGTCGGGACTGCCACGAACGCGCCGGGCAAGGACCCCGATTCGGACGGCGAGGTGATGCTCGACATCGAAGTCGCCGGGTCGCTCGCGCCGCGCGCCACACTCGCCGTGTACTTCTCGACGTTCACGCAGCAGGGGTGGGTCGACGCGCTCACCACCGCCGTGCACGACACGACGCACCGGCCGAGCGTGCTTTCGATCAGCTGGGGCTTCGCGGAAGGGCACCTCACCTGGACCGCCGCAGCGACCAAGGCGGTGAACGACACGCTGCAGGCCGCGGCACTCCTCGGGGTGACGGTGTGCGTCGCATCGGGCGACGATGGCTCGACCGACGAGGTCAGCGACGGGCAGGCCCACGTCGACTTCCCGGCTTCGAGCCCGTACGTGCTCGGCGTCGGTGGTACGGCGCTCGTCGCCGACGCAGCACGCACGCGGATCACGGCCGAGACCGTATGGAACGGCGGCCCGCGCGCGACCGGCGATGGGGCTGGCGGCGGCGGAGTGAGCAGCGTGTTTCCGCTCCCGGCGTTCCAGGCGCACGCCAACGTGCCGCCATCGGTCAACCCCGGCCACAAGCCCGGACGCGGCGTGCCCGACGTCGCCGCGAACGCGGATCCGCGGACCGGCTACTTCATCCGCACCTCGGGCCAGGATAGCGTCGCCGGCGGTACGAGCGCCGCCGCGCCGCTCTGGGCCGCGCTCCTCGCACGAATCAACGCCAGCGGCGACCGGCCGGTCGGCTACATCACCCCGCTGCTCTACGCGTCGGCCGGTGCCGCCGGGTGCCGCGACATCACGCAGGGGAACAACGACCCGACGGGAAAGATCGGTGGCTACGCGGCCGGCCCGGGGTGGGACGCGTGCACCGGCTGGGGCAGCCCCAATGGCGCCGCGCTCGGCCCCGCGCTGCGCACCGGCGCCGCGACGACCGTCGCGAGCGGCACGCCGGCGACCGGCACGCCGGCGTCCGGTACGTCCGAGGGGCATGCGCACGGACACGGACACGGGCACCATCCGGGCACACCCGCGGGCGGCGCACCGGCCAGCAT
>DASWUT010000855.1:0-7720 GCA_036401455.1 Gemmatirosa sp.
GGCCCGCCAACGTCGCCCCGCGCCACGCCTCCGGCCCCCGCGCGTCCCGCCCGCCCCTCCATCCCCGACGCCGTCCTCGTCCCCGTCGCGTTAGGCGCCCTCCTCACCGAGGTCGCCAGCCGCCGCCTCCGCGCCCGCGCCTGACCGGCCCCCGCGCGCCGCAGCGCGACACCCTCTGCACGAAACGCTGCCTCCCTCGCCGACGTACGCCACCCACCACCCCTCGCCCCCCCCCCGCATGACCTCGCGACGCGACTTCCTCCGCCAGAGCGGCCTCGCCCTCGGCGCCCTCGCCGCCACGAGCGGCGCCCTCGGCGGCATTCCCCGGCTCCTGTCGGCCGCCCCCGCACCCACCGGCCGTGCCCTCGACACCTTCGCTGACCCCGCGGCGACGAAGGCCCTCATGGCTACGGCCCTGAACGCCGCCAAGGCCGCCGGCGCCACGTACGCCGACGTCCGCATCAGCCGCCAGCGGCAGAACTTCGTCTTCACCCGCGAGCAGCAGATCCAGAACGTCGTCGACACCGACACGTTAGGCGTCGGCGTCCGCGCCCTCGTCGACGGCACGTGGGGCTTCGCGGCCACCCGCGTTCTCACCCCCGACGGCGCCGCCGCAGCCGCGCGCGAGGCCGTCGCGATCGCCCGCGCCAGCCGCCTCGCCCGTGACCGAGCGGTCGAGTGGCTCCCCGGCCCCGTCTACGCCGACGTGACCTGGAAGAACGCCGCCGAAAAGGACCCCTGGGACGTGCCCGTGGAGCAGAAGGCCGACCTGCTGCTACGCGCCAACAAGGAAGCGCTCAAGGCGAAGAACGTGAAATTCGTCTTCTCCGGCCTCTTTTTCGTCAAGGACGAGCGCAACTACGCCAACACCGACGGCTCGGTCATCCGGCAGGACGTGATCCGCTCGTACCCGGCGATGGACATCACGGCCGTGAACACGACGTTCACCGACTTCCAGAGCCGCGGTAACGTCGTCGCCCCCGCGGGGCGCGGGTGGGAGTACGTCGAGGCGAGCGACCTCGCCGGCCACGCCGGGCGGTGGGGCGAGGAGGCGGCGGAGAAGCTGACAGCCAAACCCGTCGACGTCGGCCGCTACGACCTCGTGCTCGATCCGAGCAACATCTGGCTCACGATCCACGAGAGCATCGGCCACCCCACGGAACTCGACCGCGCGATGGGCTACGAAGCCAACTTCGCCGGGACCAGCTTCGTCGCGCCGCCCGAAAAGATGCTCGGCCAGCTCAGGTACGGGCAGCCGCTGATGAACATCCAGGGCGACCGCGAGCAGCCCGGCGGCCTCTCGACGATCGGCTACGACGACGACGGAGTGAAACCCGACACGTTCCTGATCATCAAGAACGGCGTGCTGAACGAGTACCAGACCACGCGCGAGCAGGCGCCGTGGCTGCGCTGGTGGTACGACAAGGAGGGGCGCCCCGTGCGCAGCCACGGCTGCTCGTACGCGCAGGGGTGGGACAACGTGCAGTTCCAGCGCATGCCCAACGTCAGCCTGCTGCCAGGCGAGAAGGACCTCACCCGCGACGACCTCGTCGCGGGCACCGACCGCGGCATCCTCATCGTCGGCGATGGCAGCTTCAGCATCGACCAGCAGCGCTACAACGCGCAGTTCGGCGGCCAGACGTTCCACGAGATCAAGGGCGGCAAGATCGTCGGCATGCTCAAGGACGTCGCCTACCAGATCCGCACCCCCGACTTCTGGAACAGCATGGACATGATCGGCGGGAAGCGCTCCTACCAGCTCAACGGCTCGTTCTTCGACGGCAAGGGGCAGCCCGAGCAGGTGAACGCGGTGAGCCACGGCGCGCCCGCGGCCCGTTTCCGCAACGTCAACGTCATCAACACGGGGAGGAAGGCCTGATGCGTGCCCGCACCGGGACCCGCAGCGCGGACGTCCACGCGATCCTCACACGTGACGCGGCGCAGGCCATCGTCGCCCGGGCCGTCGCGATGAGCAAGGCTGACGGCATCGAGGTGCAGCTCACGTCGAGCTACACGGGCAACGTCCGCTTCGCCGCCAACCAGATGTCGACCTCGGGGTCGCGCACGGACGCGCAGGTCGCCGTGCAATCGAGCTTCGGCCCCAAGCACGCCGTCGTCACGACCAATGACCTGTCGGACGAGTCGATCCGGCGGGCGGTCGAGCAGAGCGAGCGCGTCGCGCGTCTCGCCCCAGACGACCCCGAGGCGATGCCGGCCCTGCCGCCGCAGCAGTACACCCCCGTCCAGTCGTACTTCGAGAGCACGGCCGCGCTCACACCCGAGGACCGCGCCCGCGCCGCGCTCGCCGCGTTGAAGCTGACGCGTGCGTCCGGAGATCTCGTCGGCGCCGGCTACCTGGAAGCCGGGATGAGCGCGTCGGCGTTAGGCAACAAGGCGGGACTCTTTGCCTACCACCGCCGCACGTCGAGCAACTACACGCTCACCGTGCGTAGCACCGACGGTACCGGCTCGGGCTGGGCCGCGGCCGACCACCCGGACTGGGCTCAGGTGGACGTGAACGCGCTGGCCGAGCGCGCGACGACCAAGGCGCGCCTGTCGCGCAACCCCGTCGCGATCGAGCCTGGACGCTACACCGTCATCCTGGAGCCACAGGCGGTGGGCGACCTCGTGCAGCTGATCGGCAACTACGCCGGCGCGCGCGAGGCCGACGAGGGGCGCAGCCCGTTCGTGAAGCCGGGCGGCGGCAACAAGATCGGCCTGAAGGTCGCCGACGAGCGCGTCACGCTCTTCTCGGACCCCGCCGACCCGCAGCTCCTCGCCCAGCCGTGGGACGGCGACGGGCTGCCGCTCGGCCGCCAGGTGTGGATCGAGAACGGCGTCCTCAAGCAGCTCTACTACTCGCGGTTCTGGGCCAAGAAGCAGGGCAAGGTCGCCACTGGTGCCCCGAGCTCGCTCAAGATGGCCGGCGGCACGCAGTCGGTGGACGATCTGATCAAGGGCACCACGCGCGGCGTGCTCGTCACGCGGCTCTGGTACCTGCGCGAGGTCGATCCGCGCACGATCCTCTACACCGGCCTCACGCGCGACGGCACGTTTTTGGTCGAGAACGGCAAGATCACCAAGGCACTCCGCAACTTCCGCTTCAACGAGAGCCCGCTCTTCATGCTCAACAACCTCGACGCCCTCGGCCGCGCCGAGCGGCTCGCGGGCACGGAGCAGGGCGGCGACGTCGTCATGCCGAGCATCCGGGTGCACGACTTCGACTTCACGAGTCTGTCCGAGGCGGTCTGACCCGGGGCCCGCGCGCGGGCTGCCGGCGCGGGTGTGACGGTAGGGAAGGCAACGGCAGTTGGACGGGATTTGGGGAATTGGGCTCGTGCAAATGGGTCCTTCGCGCGAGGTCTCAACAGCTGTGGACCTGCCACGAAGGCCCAATCCCGCGGGAGCCCAATCCTCCCAATCCCGTCAATCCCGTCCAATCGTTCTCGCCGTACGAGTATGCCCGGCGCTCAGCCGCCGAGTGAGCGGGCGATCCGGCGGCCGAGGTAGAGCCCGACGCCGGTGCCGACGATGCTGAGGAGGAACGCCGTGAAGATGCCGGCGCCCTCACCGGCGGCCCAGCCGGCACTGCTGCCGGCGAAGGCGCCGACCGATCCGAGAAGTTTGGTCATCCCCGGGAGTGTCGGCCGCCGGACGGCGGGTCCACACCGCAGCATGGTCCTGCCGCCACGTGGCTTCGGGGCATGTTCGGGATTCGACGAGCGTTGGGCGCCGTTGGGCGGCCGTTGGGCGGGTCCGTTGGGCGGATCTGTTAGGCTATGGTTGCGGAATGCGTACCATCGGCACAGTTTGCCCCACGTTAGGAATTGTTCCTAACGTGAACCCACACACCCGGGAGCCCGCCGTGCCGAGCGCCGATCGCTACTCCAAGTACCGCGCCGACCAGACCACGGTCTGGATCAGCAAGACCGCCGCCGAGTTCATGGCCCGCGAGCGTGCGGGCGGCGAGGGCACCGCGGCCGTGCTCGACCGGATCATCGGCGAGCTGCGCAAGCATCGCCGCGCCAACCCGTCGCTCGCCCCCGAGCCCCGCCCCGCGGCCAAGGCGCCCGGCAAGGCCGCTGCGAAGTCGGCCGGCAAGACGGCCGCGAAGGGTTCGGCGAAGACGGCCGCCAAGGGCGCGGCCAAGTCGGCCGGCAAGAGTGCCGCGAAGGGCGCCGCCAAGACCGCGAGCAAGGGCGCGGCGAGCAAGGGCGCGGCGAAGAGCGCCGCCAAGGGCGCCGAGCGCGCGGCCAGTCGCTCCATCTGACGGCGTCCGACCTGACGGCGTCCGACGCATGGCCGGCGGCGGGCGCGTGACCTGCCACCGGTCGGTGCGTGCGCGCCCGGGCCCGGGCGAACTCGTGCGTGCCAACGCGTTTCGTGCGCCGTTGGCATGCTGGCCCCGCGCTTGCCCGCGGCCCTGCCTTCCACGGTCGACATCACCTTCGGAGGCAGGCCCACGTGTTCTACACCGACGGAAAGCTCCAGTACAAGGTCCGCGTCGATAAGCCCGACCCACTCTTCGCCCGCGCCTTACAGCAGGCGATCGGCGGCGTCGAGGGCGAGATCCGCGTGATGATGCAGTACCTCTTCCAGGCCTGGGGACAGCGCGGCCCCAAGAAGTACCGCGACATGCTGCTCGCCACCGGCACCGAGGAAATCGCCCACGTCGAGTTCCTCGCGACGGCGGTCGCGCTCAACCTCGAAGGTGCCCCCACCGAGCTGCAGGACGAGGCGGCCAAGAACCCGGCCGTCAACTGCATCCTCGGTGGGATGAACCTGCGCCACTACCTGTCGGCCGGCCTCGCCGCCACCGGCGAGAACTCGAACGGCGTGCCGTTCAACATGAGCCACGTGTACGCGAGCGGAAACATCGCCGCCGACATGTACGCCAACGTCGCCGCCGAAGCGACGGGGCGCGTGCTCGCCGCCCGGCTCTGGCACATGACCGAGGACCACGGCATGAAGGACATGCTCGCCTTCAACATCGCCCGTGACACGATGCACCAGCAGCAGTGGCTCGCGGTGATCGAGGAGCTGGGCGGGTACGAGGAGCAGCTGCCGATGCCCAACAGCAACCCGGCCGCGTCGGAGCACAAGGAGCACAGCTACGTGTTCTACGACCCGCGCATCGGTGACGACGTGCAGCCGCTGACGGGGCGCTACACGCACGGCCGGTCGCTCGATGGCAAGGGCGAGTACAGCGTGCGCCCCGCCAAGCCGTTCGGCGACGAGCCGACGCTCGCGATGCCGCAGCCGAGCGGCTTTGCGCAGAAGGAGCAGATGACGGCGGCCACCGGCGTGCTCGGCGCCATCAAGCACGCCCTCACCGGCGAGGCGTGACCGAACGGCGCCACGGCGGCGCCACCGCGCCCGGCCTCGTGATCGGGGTCGGGCTCGGCGGGCTGGTCGATGGCTGGCTGCTGCACCAGATCCTGCAGTGGCACAACATGCTCTCCGCGCGCATCCCGCCGACGTCGATGGCGGCGATGCGCGCGAACATGACCGCGGACGGATTCTTCGACGCCGGATCGTGGGCAATCGTCGTCGCCGGCGTCGTGATGCTGTGGGCCGCCGGCCGGCGGGGTGACACGCCCACCGGCCGCCGCTTCGCCGGACAGTTGATCGCCGGATGGGGGCTGTTCAACCTCGTCGAGGGCGTGATCGACCACCACCTGCTGCAGCTCCACCACGTGATCGACGTGCCGGCGCACGTGCCGCTTGCCGACTGGCTGTTTCTCGCCGTCGGGGGCGTGCTCTTGTTGGTCGTCGGCGGGGTCATGGCGCGAGCGGACACGGAGCGCGCGAGCCGGCCGTAGCGGCGAGCCCGGCCGGGCGGTATCAGTCGCACTCCCGCTGCCACGTCCTCGCTCCCGCCGACCCGTCATGCTCGCCACTCCACTGCTCACCGGCATCGGCCAGATCGCGGTCGTCGCTGCCGACGTCGCGCGCGCGACCGCGTTCTACCGCGACGTGCTCGGCCTGCCCTTCCTCTTCGCCGCGCCCGGGCCCGACGGCGCGCCCGCCCTCGCCTTCTTCGATGCGGGGGGCGTGCGGCTCATGCTCACCCCGACCGAAGCGCCGACGGACGGCGGCCGCGCGCCCGGCACGTCCGTGCTCTACTACCGCACGGCGGACCTCGACGCCACCTACGCGGCGGTCGTCGCGCGCGGCGCCGTACCCGCGGGCGCGCCGCACCTGATCGCGCGCATGCCCGACCACGAGCTGTGGATGGGGTTCATCCGCGACAGCGAGGGCAACCTGTTGGGGCTGATGAGCGAGCGGCGGTGACGTCGCGGCATCGTGGTCACGGGCGCGACCAATCCGGTCGCCCCCGATCGGCGTAGTCCTGGTGCGCCCGGTAGTCGAGGGCCGCAACCCTCACGACCACACCAGGAGCTCACGATGCACGTCAAGTCGATTCTCACCAGCGCCGTTCTCGGTACCGCCCTCGTCACCGCGCCGCTCGCCGCGCAGATGCAGCAGGGGCAGATGTCCGGCTCCGCGCGCATGACCCCCGGCACCGTCATGGTCGGCGGCCAGGCGATGTACCCCAACAAGGACATCGTCGACAACGCCGTCAACTCGGCCGACCACACCACGCTCGTCGCCGCCGTGAAGGCCGCGGGGCTCGTCGAGACGCTGAAGGGCAAGGGCCCGTTCACCGTCTTCGCGCCGACCAACGAGGCGTTCGCGGTGCTTCCCGCCGGCACCGTCGACAACCTGCTCAAGCCCGAGAACAAGGCCGCCCTGACGAAGGTGCTCACGTACCACGTCGTCGCCGGCAACATGGACGCAGCGGCGCTCATGAGCGCGATCCGCGCCGGCGGCGGTACCGCGACGCTGAAGACCGTGAGCGGCGGCACGCTCACCGCGATGATGAATGGCCCGCGCAACATCGTGCTCAAGGACGCGCAGGGGAACGTGGCCGAAATCTCGACGTATGACGTGCGGCAGTCGAACGGCGTGATCCACGTCGTCGACCGGGTACTCATGCCCGCGATGTAACGCGGCATTCTGGAGATGCGACGGCCGATGCGATTCTCGACCTGTGTTTTCGTGACGGGCCTCGCGGCCGCGTCGGCCATCGCCCCGCGGGCGGGCGCGCAACCATCGTCAGGCGCCCAACCCACCGCCCGGCGCACGCTGGCCGCGGCGCCGGGCGTGGCCGGAAAGCCCTACACCAAACCCGATTCCGCCAGCCTTCGCCGCCGCCTCACCCCGCTGCAGTACGCGGTGACGCAGGAGAGCGAGACGGAAGCGCCATTCCGCAACGAGTACTGGGACAACCACCGCGACGGTATCTACGTCGACGTGGTGAGCGGCGAGCCGCTGTTCAGCTCGCGCGACAAGTTCGAGTCGGGTACCGGCTGGCCGAGCTTCACGCGACCGCTCGAGCCGGCCAACGTACGGCGCGCCAACGACCACACGCTCGGCATGGAGCGCACCGAGGTCCGGTCGGCGCACGCGGATTCGCACCTGGGGCACGTGTTCGACGACGGGCCCGCGCCGACGGGGCTGCGCTACTGCATGAACTCCGCGGCGCTGCGTTTCGTCCCTGCCGACCAGCTGCGGGCCGCCGGCTACGGACAGTACGCGAAGTTGTTCCCGGCGGCCGCGCACTGAACTCGGCCGTTGCCGACCGGCGCGGCGGGGGTGATGTTGCGGCGACCTTCGCCCTCGCGCCGCCCGTGACCGATCGCCCCATCCTGCAACC
>DASWUT010000856.1:0-6846 GCA_036401455.1 Gemmatirosa sp.
CCGCGACGCCGTCGGTACGCGTGTAGGTCAGCGCGCCGGTCGGGCAGCGCTCGATCGCGACGACGATCTGCGCGGTCGTGCCGAGCGACGGGTCGACCCACGGACGCCGCTTCGGGTCGAAGACTTGGTGCTGGGCCGCGATGCAGCGCCCGGTGTGGATGCACCGCTCCGCCTGCCAGTGCACGATCACGCCGTCGCCGGCGTAGTCGCGGTGCACCGGCGCGCCGCCCGCGGGCGGGTGCGGCGGGTCGGCCGCGGGCTGCGGCGCGGACGACGAACCGGATGCGTCAGGCGTCATGGTCGAAGCATCGCGCCGACACCGCTGGCACGCAAGCTGACCAGCGCGCCAGCATGCCCCCGCGTTCCCCGTCGCGCCGTGCCCCCACGCGCAGCAGCGCCCCACCGGCGACCGTCTCCGACGAGCTCCGGGCCAAGGTGCTCGCGGTGCACGCGCGACTCTGCGCCGAGTACCGCTGTCCGATCGGGTACTTCCACGACCTCGACCCGCTGAGCGAGCTGATCTCGTCGCTGCTCTCGCATCGAACGAAGAACGCGGACTCCGGACGCGCCTTCCGGCAGCTGCGGCGCGCGTTCCCGTCGTGGGTCGCCGTGCGCGACGCGCCGGTCGCCGACGTGCAGGCCGCGATCACTCCCGCAACGTGGCCCGAGCAGAAGGCGCCGCGCATCCAGGCGACGCTGCGCGAGATCACGACCCGCCTGGCCGGGGCCGCCAACACGGCACCCGACGCCGATCCGTTAGGCGACGGCGCGCTCGACTTTCTGGGCGCGCTTCCGGTGCGCGACGCGCGCGACTGGCTCGAGTCGATCCCCGGGGTCGGGCCGAAGACCAGCGCGGCCGTCCTCGCCTTCTCGCGCCTGCGGCGCCCCGCGCTCCCCGTCGACAGCCACCACCACCGCGTCGCCACTCGGCTCGGCCTCATCCCCGAGCACGTCGACGTCGGGCCGGCGCACGCGTGGCTCGAAGCGCAGCTGCCACCCGACTGGGACCCGCAGCAGGTCTACGACAACCACGAAGTGCTGATGCTCCACGGACAGCACGTCTGCTTCTGGCGCGAGCCGGCGTGCGCGCGCTGCGTGGTCCTCGATCTCTGCCCGACGGGCCAGGCCCGGCTGGGACAGGCCCGGCTGGGGGAGGCCCCGCTCGGCGCCCACGCGGGAACGCGCCTTGCCCCCGAGCCAGACCCCACCCGTCCGACCCTCTTCGACTTCAGCGCGGCCGACGCCGCAGGAGCTGCTTCCATGCCCGTCCATCCTCACCCCGACGCCGCCCCCGCGCCCGAACGCGGCGACCACTCGACCCAGGGCGGCAGTCCGGCCCAGCCCGAGCACGGCGAGATCACCGCGGCCGACCACGAGCGACTCCGCCGCGTACACGCCGACCCCGACCAGTTGAACGCAGAAGCGCGCGAGCAGGCCGCGAAGCGCCAGGCTCCGGACGACGACGTGCAGAACCCTGAGCACTACCGGCTCGCGCCCGAGGACCGCGCACACGGCACGCACGGCAAGGGGTTCTCCGACGAGAACCGCGCCAACGACGAGGTCGCCATCGACAGCGGCGACGACCCGCAGTTCCGTCACGGGGGCGCAAGCCCCGACGAGGCGCCCGACCCCACGAAGTTCGCGAAGAACTCCGACGGCCGCATGGGCGGCCCCGGCTGGGGCAACGAGCAGGTCGGCGGATCGACCGTCGACCGCCGCCCGAACGACTCGCACGCCTGACGGCGCGCCGCGCCCGTGCGCGTCGCCCGGGTGCCGCCGGGTGACGCGTGCGGCGACGCGCGCGGCCGGACTGGCCCTCGTCCTCGGCGCGTGCGCCGGGGCGCGCCACGCCGAGGACGCTCGCGTGCAGGCGACCGCCGTCCGCGAGCTGTTCATCGTCCGCGAGCACGCCCGACGCCTCGTCGTCTGGGCCGACGCGGCCGAACGCGGCCCCACCTTCGACGTCCTCGGTCGCGACGATGCCGACGTCGACACGCGCGCGCTCGGGGCGGCGATCCCGGTCGCCGTCGATCGCGTCACGGCGCCCGACCTCGCGCGCCTGTTCCGTCGACACCCCGACGGCTGGGCCGCGTTCTACCGCACCTATCCGGGCGCGCCCGGCGTCGTCGAACTCGCGTCGCCGGTCTGGAGCGGCGACACGCTCGCGACCGTCGTCGTCGGCCGTGCATGCGGAGAGCACTGCCTCAACGCGTGGCGCGTGAGCGTGCGCGGCGGGCGCGCGCTCGCCGCCGTCCCGCTACGCCTGCCCAAGTCGTAGCGGCGCACCCGGGCCCGCCGCGTCTGAGAGTGCCACCCGGGTAGCGCCCGGCCCGTCATCGAGGGAACTTGGACGGGCGCGACACCGATGCGCCACGGCGCCCGTAGGACAGGGCGCCGGGGTCGGTCCCGCCCCGCGCATCCCCCTCCCTCCGTCTCCCCCCCATGACCGAACTGGCGATCGACGTTCGCCACGTGGTCAAGCGCTACGCCGACCACACGGCGGTGCGCGACCTGTCGCTGCAGGTGCCCCGCGGCACCGTGTACGGCCTGCTCGGGCCTAACGGCGCCGGCAAGACCACGACCATCCGCATGCTCCTCGACGTCATCCGCCCCGACGCCGGCAGTATCGCACTCTTCGGACGGTCCAACCGCGAGGGCGGCGTGCTCGACCGCGTCGGCTACCTCCCCGAGGAGCGCGGCCTGTACAAGAAGATGCAGGTGCGCCGCGTGCTCCGCTTTCTCGCCGAGCTCAAGGGCGTGCCGGGGGCGGAAGCCGACCGGCGCATCGACGAGTGGCTCGAGCGCCTGTCGCTGAAAACGCCCGAAAAGGACTGGGGCGAGCAGAAGGTCGACGAGCTCTCGCGCGGCATGCAGCAGAAGGTGCAGTTCATCGGCACGCTCCTGCACGACCCCGACCTCGTCATCCTCGACGAGCCGTTCTCCGGGCTCGATCCGGTGAACGCGCAGGCGCTCAAGGACACCGTCGTCGAACTGCACCGCCGCGGCCGCACCGTCATCTTCTCGACGCACCTGATGGACAACGCCGAACGGCTCTGCGACGCGGTGTGCATCATCTCGCGCGGCGAGAAGGTCCTCGACGGCGGCGTGCAGGATGTGAAACGCGCGCACGGCGGCCGGCAGATCGCGTTAGGCCTCGACCGGCTCGCGATGAACGGCGCCGGCCCCGCGGTCGACGCGGTGCTCGCCGATCGCGCCCTGGTCTCGCGCGCCGACGACCAGAACCGCTTCCTCGAGCTGGAGCTGGCCCCGGGCGCCGATCCGCAGGTCCTGCTCCACCGCCTCGTCGGCGCGGGCGCGGCGATCACGCGGTTCGAGCTCGTGCAGCCGTCGCTGCACCAGATCTTCCTCGAAACGGTCGGCGCGACGGGCGTCGAAGCCGGCATGAGCGGGCAGGGGTGAACCGATGAACAAGCTGCTCGTCGTCATCAAGCGCGAGTTCCTCGAGCGCGTCCGCACGCGCATCTTCGTGCTCACGACGCTGTTAGGCCCGCTCCTCCTGGCCGGGATCACGATCTTCCCCGCCTGGCTCGCCGCGCGCGAGAAGGGCTCCGACACCGTCGCGGCCGTCACCGTGGTCGACGCCACCGGGACCACGGTCGGGGACCGCATCGCGCGCGCCCTCGCCGACTCGCTTCCGCCCGCCGCGCCCGCGTCCGCCCGCCCGACGGTCGTTCGCGTCGCCACCGCCGATCTCCCCGCCGCCGAGCGCGCGGCGACGGCCGACGTCGTCGCCCACCGCCGCGAAGGCATGCTCGTCCTCGACACGGCCACGCTCGCCGGCCGCAACGCGCGCTACGCGGGCCGCAATGCGACCTCGTTCGCCGACGTGCAGCGCCTGCAGGACGTCGTGCGTCGCGAGGTGCTCACGGCGCGCCTCGAGCAGGCCGGCTTCCCCGCCGAGCGCGTCGCGCCGATCACGGCCGCGCGCCTGCACCTCGTGACGACGTCGATCACCGACCGCGGCGCTGGCGGCAGCGGCGTCGGCGGCGCGATCGTCGCCATCGTCGTCGCGATCCTGCTCTACGCGACCATTCTCCTGTTCGGCCAGCAGGTGCTGCGCAGCGTCGTCGAGGAGAAGACGACGCGGGTCGCCGAGGTGATCGTCGCGAGCGTCAAGCCAGACATCCTCATGGCCGGCAAGGTGTTGGGCGTCGGCGCCGTCGGGCTGCTCCAGCAGGTCCTCTGGTTCGGCGGTGGGCTGGCGCTCGTCGCGTACGTGCTGCCGTTCTTCCACCTGGACCGGCAGGGCGTGGGTGCGGCGGGCGCAGCGCGCCAGGCGGCGCAGGCCGCCGACGCGACGGCCTCGTTCGTCATGCCCGAGATCTCCATCGGCACGATCGCGGCCGCCCTGCTCTTCTTCCTGCTCGGCTACCTGCTCTACTCCGCCCTGTTCGCCGCTGCCGGTGCGATGTGCAACAGTGACCAGGAGGCGCAGCAGGCGGCGATTCCGGTGATGCTGCCGCTCATCGGGAGCGCCGTGTTCATGCAGCTCGTCCTGCAGAATCCGGAGTCGGGCCCCGCGCGCGCGTTCGCGTGGTTCCCGCTCACGGCGCCGATCATCATGCCGATGCGCATGGCGCTCGTCAGCACCACCCCGCTCGAGGTCGCGCTCGTCGCGCTCGGCGTCGCCGGCGCCGCGGCGCTCGCGCTGTGGCTCGGGGCGCGTATCTACCGCGTGGGGCTGCTCATGTACGGCAAGCGCCCGTCGGTCGTGGAGCTCGCGCGCTGGATGCGGCAGGCGGCCTGACCGCGCCGCCGCACCCCAGCGCGCTCCGCCGTCAGCGGACCAGAAAGGTGCGCTGCGTGATCCCCGGCTTGGTCCCGAAGATCAGGTCCGACGTCATGTCGGTGTTGGTCGGGCCGTCGAGCATCACGCTGATCGTGCCCGCCGGGTAGTTGGTGAACGCCGACCCTCCCATCTGCCAGTAGACGCTCGGCGTGGTCGCGTTCGGGGTGTTCTCGTCGCGGATGTACGTCGGCGAGCAGACGTCCGAGGTCGACTGGAAGTAGCACATGATGCGTACCATCGTGACCTCGCGCGTGTTGAGACTGTACGTCCCGTTCGGACCCGCAAGCGAGTCGGCGAGCAGCACGCGCACCCGGACGCCCACGGTCCCGTCCGCGTTGTAGCAGTGCGCGTCGTTCGGATTGTTGCCGTAGCGGTTGCAGAGCTGGACCATGCTGCTCTGCATCGCGTTGAGCAGTCCGGTCTGGTTCACGTCGGGGGAGCCGGAGCTCGAGGTGTTGGGCAGTCCGGTCGCGTACGGCACGAGCGGCGCCTCGGTCGTGCCGACCTGCGCGGCGGCGGCCTGGCAGCTCGCCGACTTGGGCGCGGCCGTGACGTACGTCTGGTACGCCGGCAGGCCGCCGCCCGAGAAGTCGACCGGCGTCCAGCGGCCGGTCACGGCGCGACCGTCGGAGTTGGGGTGACCGTTCGCCGGCGGGTCCCACACCTTCTCCTGCGCCCACTGCGGGATCGCGGTGTAGGTGCGCCCCGGCGGCGTGTTGTTCCAGGGAGAGATGGGCTGCAGCGACGAGACCGCGGAATACGAGTAGTCGGGGGTCGCACCCTGCTTCGTCCAGGAGCTGTCCTGGTTGTTCTGGTGCATCCCCGCCTCGAAAAACCGCGTGTAGGGGAACGCGAACGGTCGCACGCACGTCGCGCCGTTCATGTTCGCGATCCACGCGGTCGCCTTCCGCGACACGCTCGGCGGCGTGAGGCCTAACGCTCCGGCGAAGGTGTAGCGCGGCGTCGCCCGCACCGTGACGGTCACCGCCGACGTCGTCGAGCTCCACGACGACGCCGACACCGTGTTGGCGACCGGGTCGTAGACGACCGGCAGGACGTCTGATAGCTGCACCTGCGAGGCAGCCCCGGCCACGTGATTGAGCGGCGTGATCGCGCCCATGCCGTACGAGGTGGTGATGTACGGATAGTACGAACCGCCGTACTGCTGGAGGAAGCGCGCGCCTGCGAGTGCGGCGGCGTCGGCGGCCGCCTGCGCCTCTCCTGCCGTCAGGTACACGCGCCCCATGTCGACCGAGAGCGCTATCCCGCCGAGGAGCGCGGTGAGCATGATGCACACGAACGGCAGCGTCACCCCGCGTCGCGCGCCGACGAGCCGCTGGACGGTCTTCCTCGGGCGCATCACTTCGAGCTCGCCATCATGCTCAGCACGGCCGGCCCGAGCACGACGATGAAGAACGCGGGCAGCAGGAAGGTCACGAGCGGGATCATCATCTTCACGCTCGCCTGCGCGGCGCGCTTCTCCGCGAGCTGCTTTCGGCGTGAGCGGAGCGACTCGCCGTGGATGCGCAGCACGCGCGCGAGCGACGTGCCGAGCCGCTCGGCCTGAATCATCGTCGAGACGATCGCGCGCATGTCGTCGACGCCGGTGCGCACGACGAGCGTGCGCAGCGCCTCGTCGCGCGGAAGTCCGGCGCCGACGCGCCGCGTGACGCTTTCCAACTCCGCGGCGAGCATCGGGTGCGACGGCGCGAGCTCGCGCGCCACGCGCACGAGCGCCGCGTCGAGCCCGACGCCCGCCTCGAGGCAGACGATGAGCAGGTCGAGCGCGTCGGGGATCGCGAGCGTGAGCGCCGTGCGCCGGCTCCCGGCCTTCCGGTCGAGCATGGCCGAGGGGAGTGTGAGGCCGGCGAGCAGCCCGAGCCCGAGCGCGAGTGGGGCCGGACTCCCGCCGCCGGGCCCTGCCTGCAGCCCCGTCGCGAGCACGACGAGCAGCGGGCCGAGTACCGGCGCGAGTACCCGCGCTGCGGCATAGAAGAGTACCGCGTCGGCCTCGTGATACCCGGCTTGGGCGAGGC
>DASWUT010000857.1:0-1714 GCA_036401455.1 Gemmatirosa sp.
AACCAGCAACGCCGACGCCGATCCGGCCGACCGACGAGATCCGGATGCGCCGGCTCCCGAGCAGCCCGCCGCGTCCGTTCAGACGCCGGCGGTCGGGACACGCCTGTCCGCCGCCGAGATCCACGACAACGTCGTCGTCGCAGCCGACGAGGAGATGGGTCGTCCGGCCGCCGAGCTCGCGCTGTCGGCGTTTCAGGCTGGACTGATGATCGGGTTCAGCCTGCTCGCCGCGTCGTACCTGGCCTCGCTGGTCGGTCCGGAACACCGCGCCGCCGCCGCGGCCGCCGGCTACCCGCTCGGCTTCATCTTCGTCGTGCTCGCGCGCAGCCAGCTGTTCACCGAAAACACGCTCGATCCGCTGCTTCCGCTGCTCGAACGCCGCGACCAGCAAACGCTTCGCGGCGTGCTGCGACTGTGGGGGATCGTGCTGCCCGGCAACGTCCTCGGCGCGCTCGTGTTCGCCCTGCTCGCGGCGCACACGCCGATGATCGACGGACCCCTGCAGACGTCGCTGCACAGCGTTGCGGAACACGCGACGGCCGGCGGGTTCGGCATCGTGTTCTATCGCGCGATCTTCGGCGGCTGGCTCGTCGCGCTCATGGCCTGGCTCGTCGCGTCGACGTCGTTCACCGGCGCGCAGATCCTGTTCGTGTGGCTCACCACGGCGCCGATCGCGGCGTTCGGGTTCCGGCACGCGATCGCGGGCGCGGCGGAGGCGTTCTACCAGGCCGCGTCCGGCCAGGCGACGTGGGGCGAGATGATCGGTGCGTTCCTCGTCCCCGCGATCCTCGGCAACATCGTCGGCGGCGGCGTCCTCGTCGCACTGCTGAACCACGGGCAGGTGCTCTCGCGACTTGGCCGACGCATGCGGCGGCGCCGGGGCGAGGCCGCCCCCGCGGCCTGACGCGGGCGGCGGCGGCGGGCGCGCGACATCGCACGCGCTACGTCGCCCGGCGCGCGCGCAGCTGCGCGAACGCATCCTCGACCGCGCGCGGCAGTGCGAGCGTGTCCGCGATCGCCGCGATCTCCTCGGCGTCGCGCCACGCGCGCTCCAACTCGGCGAGTTCGCCGTCGAGCGCGCGACGCTCGGCGTCCTCGTGCAGCAACGATCTCGAGCGCGAGCCGCTGCGACGGCGTGAGCGCATACAAGCCTTCGTCCGGCACCACGCTTTCCATCGTCCACTCGACCGGCGGCCTCGTCGTCGGGGCCGTGGCCTTCCCGATCCACCGTCCGGCGAGCGCGAGGTACGCTTCGGGACCGCCGCGAACGCCGATCGCATGCACGGCGTCGTCGATCAGCGCGCGCGACGCGCCCTGCGGATTGAGCGCCGACGAGAGCTGCACCGCGGCGCGTCGTGCATCATGTCCGCGCAACTCCGCACGGCCGGTGTCGTGCCGGACGTCGACCGTGATCGCGCCGTCGCGGTCGACGGACATCGACGACTCGGCCAGGTGGCCGCGGCGGATCGACAGGATTGCGCGCGACCCGTCCGCGACCTCGGCCGACACGCGGGCAGCGACCGTCGCCGCGCTCCCCGTCATCACGTGCCGTGTGTATCGCTCGGCGAACTCACTGAATCGCCTGATCCCGGCACGCACGAACGTGTAGCCGACGAAGCCGCCGACGATTCCACCCGGCCCGGCGAGTGCGGGGAAGTACACGTAGCTGCCGATGCCGGCCGCGACGCCGATCCCGCCCAACACGAGCGCCGGT
>DASWUT010000858.1:0-4269 GCA_036401455.1 Gemmatirosa sp.
CAGATTACCGCGCGACCTCGGTCGCGACCCAGAAGTTGAAGCGACGCGGCGGCAGGCTGACGCTCGATCTCGACGCCACGCCCGACATTCTCGCGGCCACGCGTGGCGCACGCCGGCCTAACGCCGTCGTCGTCGGGTTCGGGCATGCGTCCCGGGCCGCTTCCCTCCCCGGCCGCGAGCGGTCCGACGGCGGGCTCGAGCACGTGATAGCCGAGGTCGCGCGCGTGGGCGACGTTGCGTCGGACCTGCGGATGCGCCCACATCCGGTCATTCATCGCGGGAACGAGCAGCACCGGCGCCGTCGTGGCGAGCAGGCACGCGCTCAACAGGTCGCCTGCCTGCCCGTGCACCGCGCGCGCGAGGAAGTCCGCCGTGCACGGCGCGACGACGACCGCGTTCGCCGCGCGGGCGAGCTTGATGTGGTCGAGCGCGTGCCCGGCCGCAATGAGGTCGGTGTGCACGGGCCGCCCGACGAGCGCCTCGAGCGTGACCGCACCGACGAACTCGGTCGCCGAGCGCGTCATCACGACGTCGACCTCCGCGCCCGCCTGCGCGAGCAGGCGGGCGACCCACGCGGCCTTGTAGCTGGCGATCCCGCCCGTGATGCCGAGCAGAACGCGGCGGCCGTCGTACGGACGCACGGGCGCGATGGCGCCGGCCGCCGCGTGGGGAACGGCGGCGGTCAGCCCTCGGGCGCCGGGGCCGGCGCGCCGCGACGGCGTGGGACGACGTCGAAGCCGATGTTGCCGGCCGACAGCTCCTCGAGCGCGCGCGTCGTCAGCTTCTTCTCGCCAGAGCGGCCCGGAATGCGCGGAAACTCGTTGAGCAGCCGCGCGTACTTGGCCGCGACAAGCACGGCGAGGTACTTGTTGGTGGCGCGCTCGGCGATCTCGTTCGGCGTGAATACCTGCATGGTCGAATCTCCTGGGGATGGGTCTGCGATAGAGCGTCAGGCGGCGATCGTCGAGGCGTCCAGCTCCGCGACGACCGCGTCGATCTGCGAATCGAGCTCGCGCAGCCGGTCGCGACGCGTGCCCTCCGCGTCGAGGATCGACCCGACCTGCGCGACGGCGCGCTCGAGCGCGTCGTTGACGACGACGTAGTCGTACTCGTGCGCGGCCACGACCTCGTCGCGCGCGTTGCGCACGCGGAGCGCGAACGAGGCGGCACTCTCGCTTGCGCGGAGCGCGAGCCGCTCGAGTAGTACCCCGCCCGACGGCGGAAGGACGAACACCCGGACGGCGCCCGGAAATGCGGCGGCGAACAGCCGTGCACCCTGCACGTCGATGTCCATCAGCACGTGCCGGCCGGCGGCGATCACGCGCTCGACTTCACGCTTGAGCGTGCCGTAGCGGTTGCCGTGCACGATTGCCGACTCTGCGAACTCGCCGCGCGCCTCGGCGGCCGCGAACTCGGCGGGCGAGAGGAAGTAGTAGTCGCGACCGTCGACCTCGCCCGGCCGCGGCGCACGCGTCGTGCACGACACCGAATAGCCGACGTCGCTGCGCTCGGCGAGCAGCCGGCGCGCGATGCTCGTCTTCCCCCCGCCCGACGGCGCGGACAGGATGACTGGAAACGGGACCCCGCGCGACGCAACTGTCATTCGACGTTCTCCACCTGCTCGCGGATGCGCTCCAGCTCTTCCTTGACCACGAGGACGTCGCGCAGCATCGCGGCGTCGTTCGCCTTGCTGCCCGTCGTGTTGGTCTCGCGCAGCATCTCTTGGAGGATGAACCCGAGCCGCTTGCCGACGGGTTCCGGATCGGCGGTGTCGAGGGCGGCGTTGAAGGCCGCCACGTGCGCGCGAAACCGATCGACCTCCTCACTGACGTCGACTCGATCGGCGAGGATCGCGATCTCCTGCGCCACGCGTTCTTCCGAGAGCAGCACGCCGTCCGTCAGATCACGGACCGCGTCACGCATACGGATGCGTTGCTCGGCGAGTCGCTCCGGCGCGCGCGCGGCGATCCGCTCGAACGCGCCGGCGATCAACGCGACGCGCTCGCGCAACACGGCGGCGATCCGCTCGCCTTCGGCGGCGCGCACGGCCGTGAGCCGCGCCGCGCTTTCGGCCACGATCGCGAGCAACGCGTCGCGCTCGGCGGCCTCGTCGCCCGATGCCGGCGGCGCCGTCGACGCATCGTCGTCTTCCGCGAGGAGCACGCCCGGCAGCCGCAGCACGTCGGTGAAGCTGACCGTCGGCGGCGTGCCGAACGACGTCGCGACGTCGCGATATGCGGCCGCGTAGTCGGCGAGTCGAGCGGCGTCGAGTCGCACCCGTCCCGCGGTCGCCGCGTCGCGCTCGGTGCGGACCGAGAGGGTCACGTGGCCGCGGGCGACGTGCGCGCGGAGCACGTCGCGCACGTCCGCCTCCCACCGCGCGAACGCGCCCGGGAGCCGCAGGCTCGGCGAGAAGAAGCGGTGGTTCACGCTCCGCGCCTCGACCTCGACGCGCAAGGACCCGACCGTCCCGTCGGCCGCGCCGAACCCAGTCATGCTCCGGATCATGTGCAGCGGCGCAACCTATTGTCGGACAATGACTTTGTCAAAGCAGCCGAGAAGCATCAACCGCCGAACTCCCATCTCACGCCGTACAGACTCACCGCGCCACGCGGCAGCTGCACGCCGGGCACTTCCTGGTAGAAGCGCGAGCCGAGGTTTCGCACTTGATAGCTGACCACCGCGTGCTGGATGCGAATTTCGAGCTGCGCCCCGATGACGTTGCTGGCCGCGGCACGCGTGATGGTGATCGGGCCGGATGCCGGCGCCGTGCTGCCGACCGCGGGGCTCGGGGCGAGCGGAAACGCCGTATTGCTGCGGTATTCGTCCGAGAACGCCACCTGCAGCCCGAACTCGCCGGTCGGAAAGCGACGCAGGAAGTCGCTCGCGAAGCGCAGCTCACCGCGCCCCTGGTACTTCGGGCGGTAGAGGCCCGCGTTGTCCCACGCCGTGCCGCCGAAATCGGCCGTGATGAACGGCAACACCTCGCCGCGGAACTCGCCGATGATGCCCTGCGCGCGGCCTTCGGTCGTTGCCACCGGCGTGCCGCCGGGAACGCCGTACAGCCGCGGCGGCAGGAAGATGCCGCCGTCGCGGATCACGCGGCCGAGCGACAGCCACGCGTTGCGCGTGACGTCGGCCGCGAGTTGCGCCCGGACCACGCGACGCGTTCCTCCCACCGCCGAATCGCCCGTCGTGCTGCTCACGCCACCGAGCGCAGCGATGCGCGGCAGGATCGCGAACCGCGCGGAAACGTCGACGCGCTTGGTAGAGTCGGTGCCGACGCGCTCGGCGACGCCCGACAGCGAGAGCCGGTTGATGTCGTAGGCCGCGCGGAGCGACGGCGCGTGGTACGCATGCCCGGCGCCGACGCGATACCGGTCCGTCGCCGTGAACCGCACGCCCCAGCGCGTGAATCCGCCGGTCAGCACGTACTGGTTGCGATAGACGTTCGAGTCGGAGTACGCGCGCGTCGCCGTATCGCCGGCCGGAGCGGCTGCGTACTGCGGGTCCTCAAGCCGAAAGCGCAGCACGTTGGCGATCGCCTGCGCCCACACGCCCTGCTCGGGGTCACCGTACGCCGCGCGAAGCGTCGCCTCGTCACGCCGGCCCAAGAAGCCGACGAGCACCGAGTCGAGCGAGAAGTAGTCGTTGCCGCGGTTACGACGGCGGTCGATCCGCGTGAACGTGAGGTCGATGCTGCGATTTCGCCGCGCCCACCCGAGCCGAACGAGCGCGTTGGTCGCATCGCCGCCTCCGCCGGTGCGGTTGGCGCGTCCCGTACCGTACTCCTGCAGATTGACCTGCAGCAGGCCCCCGTTGGTGAACCGCTTGCCGTAGAACGCGCGATACAGGTTCGTCTCCTGGTCGCCCGTGAACACGTCGACGCGCGTTTGCGGCGTCGTGTTGTTAGGCGCGCGCGTGCGGATGAACACGCGCACCTCGCCAGCGGTCGGCTCGATCGTGACCTCCTCGGCGAGCCACAGCTGGACGTCGGTGAGATCGAGCACGCCGCCGTTCCGCGGGTCGACCGGGTCGACCTCGACGGCTTCGCGGAAGACGCGAATGCGCCGGAAATCGCCGAGGTAGGATGCGGTCTGCGCGGACGCGAGGTAGCCGGAGCGGAAGACAACCACGCCGGGGACGCGCTCGAGCAGGTCGGCGACGGTGAGCGCGCCCGACGCAAGGATGGTGTCGCCACGGAACCGGTATGCCGGTCCCGCGATGATCCCCTGGGTGGGCGCCTCCGCGCGTGCGATCGGCGCCTTG
>DASWUT010000859.1:0-8178 GCA_036401455.1 Gemmatirosa sp.
CCCCCCAGAAACCATTCAATCCTCCCCTCCTCCTCCTCCCTCTCCTCCCGTCCGACCTCCTCCCCCACGAACCCCCACTCCACCCCCCCTCTCCCCACGTTCGCCCACCCCCCGACCCGCTCCCCCTCGAGCACCGGAAGCGCGTAGTACCCTCTCACCCTCTTGCCTTCCGGCACGTACCCCTCGAACCGGTATTCCCACCCCCACAGCTTCGTGAACCGCTCCCGATCCCACACCACCGGATCGAACGGCGCGAGCAGCCGCACGATCTTCGGCACGCGCTCCCGCGGGCGCGGTCCTTCCCCCTCCGGCCAGACCCAGCGTTCTCCGCCGACGACCTCGCCTTCGAGTGCTCCGGTGCGCAACAGGGCGGCGATCTCTGCCCGCACCGCCGTCGCTGGCGCGTGTCGCCTCACGAACGGCACGTACCGCAACACGCGTCGTAGCCCGGTCTCCGGGAGCGGTGCGAACATCCGCGCCAGGAGTAGTACCAACCCTCGCAGCCGTTCCGACGGTGAGAGGGCCCCCTCCGGGCCGGGGGGCGCGACCGCGTACACTCGCACTCCGCGATCGCGGCGCGCGACCCGCAGCAGTCCCCTCGCGTGCAGCCCCTCGAGCGCGCGTGTCGTCGCGAGCGACTGCCCTCCCCACGCGTTCCGCTCCCTCGCCGTTCCGAGCCGTCGCGCGGCCTCGCGCGGGTGAACCTCTCCGATCTCGCGCACGCACGCCAGGACCTCGCCCGCGAGTCCGTCCGGTTCCTTCGCCTCGCCCGGGTGCAGCAGCCGCCGCACCGCCGGCGTCACGAAGCCGTATGCGTAGAGCACGTCCTCATCGAGGCCGAGCGACGGGTACGCCCGCTCCAGGTCGCCTTCACGATACCCCGCGACGCGATGGCGAAGGATCAGGTCCTGGGCGCGCGCCGGCGCGCGGATCGGGTCCGCCTGCACGAACCCCATCCGTTCGACGGCTGCGCTGAGCGTCGTTGGGCGGAAGAGCGAGCGGCGGACGACGCTCGCCCGCAGGCGCGCGAGCGTGAGAGGCACTATCCGCCTAACGCGTCGTCAGTCCGCCGCCAGCCCCGCCGTGGCGAGCCAGCCGGCGTAGCGCGCACCGTACTCCTCACGCTCCGCGTCGCCGAGGAACGCCGCGGCGAGGGCGTTCTGGTTGAGCGTCCACAACTCGTCCCACCCGAAGCCCTGCCGCGCGAGCAGACGGTACTCGTCGACGAGCGTCGTGCCGAACATCGGTGGGTCGTCCGAGTTCACCGTGCACACGAGCCCCGCGTCGACCATCCGCCGGAGCGGGTGCGGCTCGCCGTCGCGAACGACCTTCAGCCGGTAGTTGCTCGTCGGGCACACCTCGAACGGGATCCCGCGCGAGCGCGCGAGGGCGACCACCTCCGGGTCCTCCAGGCACCGCACCCCATGCCCGATCCGCTCAGCGCCTAACGCATCGATCGCGCCGCGCACGCTGGTCGCGCCGACCGTTTCTCCCGCGTGCGCCACGACGTGCAGGCCCCGTGTCCTCGCCTCCTCGTACACGTCGCGGAACAGCTCCGGTGGGAACCCCACCTCCGGGCCCCCGAGCCCGAGTCCGAGGAAGAGACGCGTTTCGTGTCCCATTGACACGAAATCGAGCACTCCCCAGCGAGTCTCCGGCACGTGCCGCGCGATGTCGGGGATGAACCGTACCTGCACGCCATGCCGCGCCTCGCCCACGGCGAGCCCCGCCGCGATCGCGTCGAGCAGCACGCGCGGCGGCAGTGACTGGAGCATCAGCGACGCCGACAGAAACGCCTCGGTGTACACCACGCCCTGCGCCGCCTGTCGCGCACAGAAGTGCTCGACCATGAACGCCCAGTCTTCGGGCGTGGACATCGCGCGCGCCGCGGCCGTGTAGACCTCGATGAAGTGGTCGAAGTCGCGGAACGCGTAGAACGCACGCCACGCGTCGAGCGTCGCCGCCGGCAGCGGCGTGCCGTTGCGTGCCGCCATCGCCCACACCGCATCGGCATCCATCGCGCCCTCGAGGTGCACGTGCAGTTCGACCTTCGGCATCTCGCGCAGGCGTCGGTCGAGGTCGTCGGCGGCGAGCGGGGTGAATCCGTGCGTGTCGGAGGGCAGGGAAGTCATGGAGCGTATCGAACATCGCACGGCCGCGGCTGGCAAGCGCACTGCGGCGTGACCGAACCGCAACATGACCGTGGCCGAACCGGCGATGCGGCGCGCCGTCCGGGAGGGCACACTGCAGCATGCACCATTCGGAGCACGACCCTGGCGCCGGCGTTCCGATCCCCGAGCGCCTCGTCGAGGAACTCGACCACATGCTCGCCGAGCGCGCGCACCCCGACGACACGCCGGTCGACGAGCAGGCGCGCCGCGCCCGCGCCGTCGAGTGGGCCGTGCGCGCCGAGCGTCGCCGTCGCTTCGCGGCCGAGCACGGCGAAACGCATGGCGAGTCGTCCGCCGCGTCCCCTCAGCCCGCACCCTGACGCACGTCCTGCCGCTGAAGTTGGTCGAGCACGCCGTCCGCGCGGTCATCACCGCTCGACAGTGCCTGCGTCAGCTTGTCTTCCTGCGCCGGCTTGAGCTCGGGCGGAAGCGTTGGCACGTCGGGGTCGACGAGCGCGTCGATCACGAACGGCCGGTCCGCGGCGAACGCGCGCCGCCACGCGTCGGCGACGTCTTCCGGCCGCTCCACACGGACCCCGTCGAACCCGAGCAGCCGCCCGAGGTCGGCATACGGCAGGTCGGGGAGCGATTGCGTAACCGCGTTGCGCGGGTCGCCTTCCATCACGCGTTGTTCCCACGTGACGTAATTGAGGTCGCGGTTGTTGAGCGCGAGCACGACGAGCCGCGGGTCGGCCCACCGTTTCCAGTGCTTGGCGACGTCGATGAGCGAGTTGATCCCGCTCATCTGCATCGCTCCATCGCCGACGATCGCGACCACCACGCGGTCGGGCTGGGCGAACTTCGCCGCGACCGCGTACGGCATCGCGGAGCCCATCGTCGCGAGCCCGCCCGACACGGAGAACAGCATCCCGCGCCTGATCTGCACGTCGCGCGCGATCAGGAGCGCGCTCGAGCCTGAGTCGCCGGTGAGTACCACGCGGTCGGGTAGCTGCCGGTTCATCTCCCACACGACCTGCTGCGGATTGATCGGATTCGCCGGCGCGTTCGCGTGCCGCTCCGCCGCCTCGTGCGACTCGCGGATCCACCCGGTCACCTCGGCGCGCCACGCATCGCGCTCCGCGCTCGGCGTGAGCAGCGGCAACAACGCGCGCAGGGTCTCCGCGCTGTCGCCCTGGAGCGCCACCTCGGCGGGATAGCGCAGGCCGAGGTTCGCGGCCGAGCTGTCGATCTGAACGCAGCGCGCCTGCCCTTCCTTGGGGAGGAACTCGGAGTACGGGAAGGACGTCCCGATCATGAACAGCGTGTCGCACGCCTTCAGCATCCGGTTGCTCGCCGGTGTGCCGAGCCATCCGACGGAGCCGGTGACGAGCGGGTGATCATCGGGCGTCGCGGCCTTGCCGAGGAGTGCCTTTGCGACGCCCGCGCCTAACACCTCGGCAACCGCGAGCACCTCGTCGCCCGCGTGAAGCGCGCCCGCCCCGATCAGCAAGGCGATCTTCTTCCCCGCCGCGAGCACGTCCGCGGCCGCGCGCAACTCCGCGTCGTGCGGGACCAATCGTGGCGCGGTGTAGCCCGCGCTCGCGTGCTGGCGGCCGTGTTCCTGCGGCGGGTGTTCGGCGGCGGGGAGGCGCTGCACGTCGTTGGGCAGGATGATCGCCGTTACGGTGCGTTGCGCGAGCGCGATGCGGAACGCGCGATCGACCACGTGGCGCAGCTGCTCCGGGTGCACGACCATCTCGCAGTACGCGCTCGCCACGTCCTGCAGAACGAGCTTGAGGTCGATCTCCTGTTGCTCGCTCCCACCCAGCCCTGTGACGCCTTGCTGGCCGACGATCGCGACCACCGGCTGGTGGTCGAGCTTCGCGTCGTAGAGTCCGGTGAGGGCGTGGGTCGCGCCGGGCCCGCTCGTGACGACGACGACGCCAGGCTCGGGGCTGCCGGCGGCAGCGGTGAACTTGGCGTGCGCGGTCGCCATCAGGGCGGCGAGCTCCTCGTGCGCGGCCTGGATGAACTCGAGCCGCGGAGCCGTCGCGCCGGCGCCGTTCTCGCCCGGCGCCCCGCCATCTGCGGTGCGCCGTCCCGAACTGTCGGGTGGTGCGGCGCCGAGTCGACCGAGCGCGCCCATGACGCCGTTCACGCCGTCGCCGGGGTAGCCGAACAGACGACGGACGTTCCAGCGCTGAAGCAGGGCGAGCAGGTGGTCGCTGACGAGCATCGGCATGGGTCGGTGCGGCAGAGCGAGGGACGGTGGCGCGCGACGGAGCGCGAGGGCGCCGCCCCGCGAACGTCGTGCCCGCGGCCGGCCACGGGCCGGGGTTTGCGCCGGCGGCCGCGCTCGCCCCGGCACCGTCCGTCCCCGGCACCGTCCGTGCTCCCTGGCCGACCGTGTCCACCATCACCGTGCCCGCCGCCACCGCGGCCCCGCCGTCCCGCCTGCGCGCGCTCCGCTCGCGTAACTACCGCCTCTTTTTCACCGGGCAGAGCGTCTCGCTCATCGGCACGTGGGTCACGCGCATCGCGACGAGCTGGCTCGTCTACCAGCTCACCGGCTCGGCGTGGTGGCTCGGCGTGGTCGGATTCGTCGGGCTGCTCCCAACGCTCGTCGTCGCGCCCGTCGCCGGCGTGCTCGTCGACCGCTGGGATCGGCGGCGCGTACTCGTCGTGACGCAGGCGCTGTCGCTGCTGCAGTCGGTCGTGCTCGCTGCGCTCGTGTTCACGCACACGGTGACCGTCGCGCACATCATGTGGCTGCAGCTCGTGCAGGGGCTGGTCAACGCGCTCGACACCCCCGCGCGGCAGGCGTTCGTCGTGCAGATGGTCGACGACCGCGCCGACCTGCCCAACGCGATCGCGCTCAACTCCTCGATGTTCAACGGCACGCGCGTGATCGGCCCCGCCGTTGGTGGCGCGCTACTCGCGGCCGCCGGCGCGGGGTGGTGTTTCGCGCTCGACGCGGTGAGCTACGTCGCGGTGCTCGCCTCGCTCCTGCTGATGCGCATGGCGCCGCGCCCCGCGCCCTCAACCCGCGGACTGGCCGCCGTGATCGCCGAACTGCGCGAGGGCCTCAGTTACGCCTCCGGGTTCCCACCGGTGCGCAGCCTGCTCATCCTCGTGGGTCTGCTCGGCGTGTTCGGCATGCCGTACACGACGCTCATGCCCGAGGTCGCGTCGAAGGTGTTGCACGGCGGGCCGCACCTCCTGGGCTGGCTGATGACGGCGGGCGGCGTCGGTGCGTTAGGTGGCGCGCTCTATCTGGCCGGCCGCCCGAGTGTGGTCGGGTTGGGCCGCGTCATCGGCGCCGGCGGGCTGGCGACCGGCGCGGCGCTCGTCGCGTTCTCGTTC
This sequence comes from Gemmatirosa sp., assembly GCA_036401455.1. Lineage (GTDB taxonomy): Bacteria > Gemmatimonadota > Gemmatimonadetes > Gemmatimonadales > Gemmatimonadaceae > BPUI01. Next base: position 5,475 of record DASWUT010000859.1, read on the forward strand.
GCGACGACGGCGTGGCTCGCGCTCGCGATGCTCGTGCTCGTGGGCGGTGCGTTCATGGTGACGACCGCTTCGTGCAACACGATCCTGCAGACGATCTTGCCCGAAGCGCTGCGCGGCCGCGTCATGGCGCTCTACACGGTCGCCTTCCTCGGCACCGCGCCGATCGGGTCGCTGCTCGCCGGCGCGCTTGCCGCCCGGATCGGCACACCGCTCACGATCCTCGCCGGCGCGGTCGGCTGCCTGCTCTCAGGCGGATGGTTCGCGCAACAGCGCAAGCACTTCTCGGCGCACATCCGACCGATCTACATCGAGCAGGGCATCCTCGAGGTGCAGTCCGGAGAGGCGAGAACAGGCAGGGCGTAGCGCAGTCGATGCCTTCGCGGGGCGAGCACTTCCGCACACGCGAAGGGCTTGAGACGGGATTGACGGGATGAACGGGATTGAGCTTCCGCGGTGTTGGTCCTTCGTGGCAGACCCGAAGTTCGTTGAGGGTCAGCCAGGACGGGCCATCTTGCACGAGCTCAATCCCGTTCATCCCGTCAATCCCGTCCACGTCGTTGTCCGTTGCATGTCTGCGTGAATGCTCGCGCACGGATCGGACAGCCGGCCGCCTCACGCGACTCTCACCACCACTCCCTCGGCGGCGGCTTCGACCTCGACGCCGGGGCTCGCTGCCTCGCCCAACGCGCGAGCGACACGCAACAGCCGATCGACTCCGTCGTCGTCCCGCGACGGATGGTGATGGTGCAGCAATAACCGTCCGACGCCCGCGTCCGACGCCAGCCGCACGGCCTCGGCGTACGAGGAGTGGCCCCAGCCGCGATGGCGGGCCAGTTCCGCGGGCAGGTACGTCGCGTCGTGGATGAGTAGGTCCGCACCCGCGATCCCGTCGAGCAGGACGCGGCGACCGCCGCCGGCCCCGTTCACCGTCGCGAGTTCGTTGTCCGGGAGATACACCAGCGAGCCGCCCCCGTCGGGATCGGTCACGCGAAAGCCCGCCGCCCCGCCCGGGTGCTCCGCGTCGAGCGGGCGGACGTCGAACCCGGCAACGCGCGTCGTCGCGTCGGGCCGGAGCCCGACGACGCGAACCCGGTCGAGCAGGCCGTCGATCGTCGGGAACAGCGGCGGCGCAAGGATCGCCCGCACGCCCGCCTCGACCGCGGCGATCTGTCCGATCGCCGTATGCAGCGTGATCCGGGCCTGCCCGGCGACGAACGGCGCGAAGAAGCCGAGCCCGTGCAGGTGGTCGCCGTGCGCGTGCGAGACCAGCACGTCGATCTCCGCGTCCGGCACGTCGGGACCGGGGCCCCAGGCCGCGCCTAACGGCCGGAGCCCCGTACCGGCATCGAGCACGAGGAGCCGGCCGTCTGCGGCGCGCAGCTCGGCACATGGCGTGTTCCCTCCGTAGCGCGCCGTTGCCGGACCAGGTGCCGGCACCGAGCCGCGCACGCCCCAGCAGACGAGCGCGAGACTGCCGTCCGCACTCACCCCGCGGCGACCACCGCTGGTGCGTCTCCCCCGGCCTCGTCGGGCGCCGCGTGCGCGCCCACCGCATGCGTGCCGACCTCTGGAGCGCCGTCGTCGTGCCCGGCGTCGTCGTGCGCGCCCGCCTCGTCGGCCGCCGCGCGCTCCGCCTTCGCCCGCGCACCCGCCCCAGGCGCCGCGCGCCGTTCGAGCCCGTCGCGGTCGAGGATCGCAATCGTGCGCCGCTCCATGCGCAGCAGGCCGGCGCCCTGCAATTCCTTCATCGCGCGCGAGACCGTCTCGCGACTCGCGCCGATCATCTGCGCGATCACCTCGTGCGTCGGCGCGCGCTCCACGACGCCCGGCATCCCCGACGCTCGGTCGAGCACGAGGCGCGCGACGCGTCCCGGCACGTCGAGCAGAACGAGGCCCGCGATCTTCGCGTCCGCCTCGCGCAGCCGGCGCGAGATCTCCTCGAGCAGGGCCCACGCGACGCGCGGCATCTGCTCCACCTGTCGCCGAAAATCCTCACGCCGCAGCACGTAGAGCGCCGTCGGCTCCATCGCGAGCACGTGCGCCGATCGCGGCTGGCCATCGACGAGCGCCAGTTCGCCAAAGTGCGCCGTCGGGCCGAGCGTGCCGAGGATCACCTCTCGGCCATCGTCGCCGACGACGGCGACCTTCACCATCCCCGAGCGCACGATATAGAGCGCATCGCCGGGATCGCCCTGGCGAACGATGAGCCCGCCGCGCGGAACCCGCTGTTCGCGGACCAGCGCGGCGAGCGCGCGCCGCTCCTCCGGCGCCAGGCGCTGGAGAATCGGGACGTAGCCGAGGAACTCGGCCACGCGAGGGTGCGGCGCGGGCGGAGGAATGGTCGACATGGCGGAACGGTGCGGCGTCGAACGCGCGGCCGTCAAGCCGCGCGCGCGGACGCGCGTGGGGGCGTCCCCGGAATCTGTGCGCCACGTCACGTGAATACGACCGCGCGTCGGATTACCGCGTTCGCGCCGCGCCCGCGGTCGACCGCCGCCAGGGCGGCTAGATTGGGCGACCGCATGTCGCTTGCCCTTCCGCAACTCAGAGACCGCCTCGCCGACGCCGTCCAGCGCGCGGACGAGGTCGAACGTGCGCTCGGCGATCCTGCCGTCGCCCGCGACGCCGGCCAGCTCGCCACCCTTGGCCGCGAACACCATCGCCTCGCGCAGGTCGTCGCCGAGGCGCGCCGGCTCGAACGGGC
>DASWUT010000860.1:0-13631 GCA_036401455.1 Gemmatirosa sp.
GCGCAAGGGTACGCCCTCGGGATGGTGTTCTTCGGGGCGCAATGCCTGCTGAACGGCGCGTTGCTCGCCCGCTCGGCCCGCGTCCCGCGCCCGTTCGGGGTGCTGCTGGGCGTGGGCGGAGCGGTTTACGTCGTCGACGCGCTCCTGCGCTTCGCGGCCCCGGCCCTCGCCGGCTACACGGCGCCGGTCGTGGCGCCGGCGGCGGCCCTCGGCGAGGGCGCCCTCGCACTCTGGCTGCTCGCGCGAGGTGTGCGCGACGTCCACGACGTGCGTGGCGCGGCCCCGCGGTCGGCGCGTTAGCGGCGCGCGCGCGGCGCGCGCACCACCGCTGCGGAGCGAGCAGCGCGATGCGACGCGTGGGCGATCTGCTCCTCGCTGATCGTCGACGATTCCACGATCCGCGCCATCGTGGATGGCGGACCCGAAACGTACCCGACCTCTACTGCTGACCTGTCCAGCTTTTCCGGGGAGACGTCACCGCCCCCGCGGTCGGCGGCGCGCCCGACGGCCGACGTACGTCGGACCGAGCGAGGAGCCCCGGGACGGGTAGTGCTGGAACGATGGTCAGACCAGCACCGCCACGGTCTCTCAGTCGGCGGGGCCTGGGGCTCGCGGGCCCGCCGCCTGGTGGCGGGCCCGCGAGATCACCGAGTGGTAACCGTTTCCGAGAAGACACGGCCGGTTACTACCGGGACCGAAGAGCGGCCCCGCCCGTCACCCGCACTCGCTGAAGCCGCAGACGTGGCACTTCACGCACCCCTCGGCAAACTCGAGCTGGCTGCCGCAGTCCGGGCACGTACCCATGAATACCTCGCTCGGCGTGTACGCGCCCATCGGGTCGCGCTGGGCCTCGACCTGCGCGTTGAGCATGTTCCCGAGGTCGGCGAGCGGCGCCGGCGCGGGCACGGCCGGCATCGAGGCCGGCGGCGTCGCGAGCAGATCCTGCTGCACGCCCTGGTGCTTGTCGCGCCACCACTCCTCGAGGGCTATCCCGACGGCGTCGGGCATCGACAGTACCTTGTTGGGCCCGAGCCCGACCGCCCGATCCGACGAGATGCCGCGGAGCTGACGCACGATCTCGGGAAGCGCAATGCCCGACCGGAGCGCGAGCGAGACCATCCGGCCTAACGCTTCCGCGTCGGCCATCGCCGAGCCGCCGGCCTTGCCGAGGCTGATGAACACATCGAACGCGTTCCCGCGGTCGTCCTCGGAGATGTGGACGAACATCGTCCCGAGCGGCGTCTCCTTGCGCATCGACGTCGAGCGGAGCTTGTCCGGCCGGGCGCGCTTGGTGCGCCGCTGCAGGTTCTCCGCTTCCGCCTCATAGAGCGCCTTCTTCGTGCGCTCGAGCTCCGCGTTCACCTCGGCGAGCGTGCCCTGCAGCTCACCGAGCTGGCGCTTGAGCGCCGGATCGGCCGCGGGTGCGGCGACTTCGGGCTTCGCCTCGCTCCTGGCATCGGCCTTCGCGTCGGGGCCCTTGTCGCGCTCCTTCTTGGCCTGCTCGGTCGCGCCGGTCGACAGCACCTGACCGTCGCGCGAGCCGTCGCGGTAGACCGTCACACCCTTGCAGTCGAGTTCGTAGGCGAGCTCGTAGATCGCACGCACGTCGTCGAGCGTGGCGGTGTGCGCGAAGTTGGTCGTCTTGCTGATCGCCGAATCGCAGTGCTGCTGGAAGGCGGCCTGCATGCGGACGTGCCACTCGGGCGCGATGTTGTTGGCGGTCACGAACACACGCTGCCACTTGGCCGGGATCTCGGGGTGCTGCACCGAGCCGGTCTTCGCGATGCGCTCCATGAGCGCGTCCGAGTACCAGCCCTCCTGCTTCGCGATCGCGACGAAGTCCTCGTTGACGTCGGGCATCATCACTCCCGCCTGGTTGCGCATGAAGGCGACGGCGAAGAGCGGCTCGAGCCCCGACGAGCAGCCGGCGATGATCGAGATCGTGCCCGTCGGCGCGACCGTCGTCACGTTACAGTTGCGGAGCAGCTGCATCGGACGGATGCGGTTGCCGTTCGCGTCTTTCGCGCACGTCGCGTCCGGCCCCCAGATCGAGCGCGCCCACTCCGGGAACGGGCCGCGCTCGTTGGCGAGGCGCTCGCTCTCCTTCTTGCTCTCGACGTCGAGGAACTCCATCACGCGGCGGCCCATCTCGACGCCCTCAGGGGTGTCGTAGGCGATGCCCATCTTGATCAGTCCGTCGGCGAAGCCCATCACGCCGAGGCCGATCCGTCGGATGCGCTTGGAGAGCGCGTCGATCTCCGGAAGCGGGTACTTGTTGACGTCGATGATGTTGTCGAGGAAGTGCGTCGCGGTGCGGACGTCGCGCCCGTACGCCTCCCAGTCGAGCTTTCCGTCGCGGACGTAGTAGCCGACGTTCACCGAGCCGAGATTGCAGACGTCGTAGGGGAGCAGGGGCTGCTCGCCGCAGGGATTCGTCGCCTCGTACGCCCCGAGGTGCGGCACCGGGTTGTACTTGTTGGCCGCGTCGACGAAGAACACGCCGGGCTCGCCGGTGCGCCATGCGCCGAGCACCATCTTGTCCCAGACCGTCCGCGCATCCATCTGCCCCGTGACCTCCTTCGTCACCGGGTTGATGAGGTCATACGACGTGCCCGCCTTCACCGCCTCCATGAACGTCTCGGTGATCGCGACCGAGATGTTGAAGTTGGTCACCTGCGTGAGGTCTTCCTTGCAGGCGATGAACTCCATCACGTCGGGGTGATCGACGCGCAGGATGCCCATGTTGGCGCCGCGCCGCGTGCCACCCTGCTTGACCGCGTCGGTGCTGGCGTCGTACAGCTTCATGAAGCTGACCGGTCCGCTCGCGACGCCGGTCGTGCTGCGCACCATCGAGCCCTTGGGGCGGATCCGGCTGAAGCCGAACCCCGTGCCGCCGCCGCTCTGGTGGATGAGGGCCATCGAGCGCAGCGTGTCGTAGATCCCCGTCTGCCCATTGGAGAGGGCGTCGTCGACGGGGAGCACGAAGCACGCGGACAGCTGACCGAGCGGGCGCCCGGCATTCATCAGCGTCGGCGAGTTGGGCTCGAACCGCCGCTGCGTCATGAGGGCGTAGAACTCTTCGGCCAACGCCTGAACCTGCGCGTCACTGGCTCCGTAGCGACGATCGGCCTCGGCGACGACGGTGGCCACGCGCCAGAACATGTCCTCGGGCGTCTCCGTGGATTTGCCCGCGGCGTCGCGCACGAGGTAGCGCTTCTCGAGCACGATACGGGCGTTCTGGGACAGCTCGGCGGGAACGTTCGGCGGCGTGGGGGACAGCGGCATAATGGCGGCTCTCCTGCGGGTGGCGCGTACGAAGCTCGTACGGCGACGGTGGGCGAACGGGCCGGCGACGGCCGGCGGCGGACGGGACGCGCGCTACGACGTGCGGTGCTGCACGGGGGTGACGCTGGGCGGGATCGTCAGCGGGCGGCAGAACCTACGGGCGCTTGCTCGCAGGCACAAGCCATCTGCACAGCACCAAAATCGACGGCATAATCTTCCGGTTCCGTGTCTCTGGAAGTGGACGACAGCCATGTCGGCCGAATCGGCATACCTGAATCTAACCTCTTGCGGTTGTTGGGCTTGCGGCGATTCACTTCGTTACGGATTGGTTCCAACTGGGAGACCAACGGGTTCTCGTGCCACTCGCAAGCCCGCGTCGCACCGCAGTGACTTGCCTGCTTTCACGACTTCGCATCAGACGTGCCGCGACTTACCGTCGGCGCGCGAAGTCACCGGCGCCGGCTACGTCGCCGCAGACCAAGGCGAGCGGGTGGATGAACGCCGCCGGGTCGATCACCGCCCGGCGAGCGCGCGGAAGTAGTCCTCGAGCCCGTCGACGATCGCCCGCGCGTACCGCTCCCGGCCCTCGGGCGTGCGCATCGCCGCTTCCTGCGCGGGAAGCATCAGGAACAGCCCTTCCGTCAGCGCCTCCGGCACCCACGTCGGTCTCGCCACCGCGAGGTTCTGGTAGTGGATGCCGAGGTCGCGCAGGGCGAGTCGGCGGACGAGTTGGGCCTGCAGCGCCCGGGCGAGCGGCTCTGCGTGCTGGTGAAAGAAGAGCGTGCTCGAGCCGTTCGCCACGAACGGATTGATGCCGTCGGGCAACGCGTTGAGGTGCACGCTGACGAACGCGTGCGCGTTGGCGCGCCGGGCGACCAGCGGACGCTCCGCCAGCCCGACCGGGTCGGCGGTCGTGCGCGTCATCAGCACGGTCGCGCCACGGGCGCGGAGCAGATCGCGCACGCGTTCGCCGACGGGCAGCACGGCGACCGGTTCCCAGAGCCCCGTCGGACCCGTCGCCCCGCCGGGCGGGTGGCCCGGGTCGACGACGATCGTGAGGCCGGCGAGCGGCCGCGCGGGGTCGATTGGCGGAGGACGCCGCACGCGCAGCACGAGCGCGCTGCGCGCCGGATCCCACAGCACCAGATAGCCGTACGGATCGCGCCCGAGACGCAGCGTGAGGCGGACGCGGTCGTCGGTCTGCTGCTCCCAGATGACCTGCCGAACGAGCGAGTCGGTCGCGGTTCCTTCGAGACGGAAGATGTCGGGCGACAGCGTGACGCCGTGCAGCACGAGGTCGACGTCACGGCCGCGCTCGAATACCTCGTATGCCGGGCGGTCGGCCATCGGCAGCACGAGATCCGCCCAGTCGCGCGCCGGGACGATGCGTGCCGCGCCGACGATGCGCCGCGCGGGCGCATATCCCGTGGGGAGCGAAAGGACGCTCTGCCCGTCGACCCACGCCTGCAGCTGACGGTCCAACCGTACGCGCGTCAGGCCGCCGACGACCGCGGTGCGCTCGAGCACCGTCCCGGGAAGAAAGAAGTAGCGGTACGTCCCGTCCGGCGTCGGCCGTCCGATCACGACGCGGTCGGTGTCCGGAATCGCGCCGGGCCGCACGGGCTCGGGCCTGCCGAGCTGCACGTACTCGCGGCGGTCGTCGCGGGAGTCTGGCGCTCCGAGCGCCTCGACGCGCGCGATCGGCAGACGGACCGTGTCGGCGCCACGCGCCGCCACGACGCGCGCGCGCGCGCCGGCACCGATCAGCCGCGCGGCGCGGACGTCCGTCGCCCAGACCGTGAGCGCGTCGGCGTCGGCGCCACCCTCGCCGCGCGCGCCGACGGCGTCGACGAGCGGAACACGCATCGACGCCGTGGTATCGGCCTCGCTACCCGGCAGCTCGAGCCACGCCCGCGCGCCGCGCGACGCGCGCACGCCGACGCGCACGGCTTCGTCCGTCGGCACGCGCATGCGAACGTCGGGCGTGACGCTCCCGCTATCGACGACGAGTGCGCCAGGACGCGTAGTCGTCCGGTGCCCGGCGACGCGCACCGCCACCGAGCGGCGCACGACGTCGGCGCCGCGCGTGGCCACGACGTCGTAGCGCGGCGCGGACGCGGGCGGCGTCGGCAGGTAGGCGAGGAACGCTCCATTGGGCGCGACGTCGACCGGGGCGCCGTTCACCGTCACCGACGCCGCCCCGCTACCGACCGATCCGAACACGAACGTCGAATCGCGCGGCACGATCTGGTCGGGGATCGGCGAGACGACGCGCACGTCGAGGGCTCCGTCCACGCGAGGCACGGGCGGGAGCCCGATGCCCGGATCAGCCGCGTCGCGGGCGGCCGCGGTCGCGCGCGACGGCACGGGCGCGGTTGCTGGCGCGCTCGCGGGGGCGCAGGCGCCGAGCGCGAGGACCGCGGCGGGAACGCCGAGCGCGGGGCGGAATGACGCCATGCGCGGCAAGGTAGCCGGGCGCGAAATCGGGGCGTAACTTCGCGCCGTCATGCCCTGCCCTCCGCGCGCAACCTCGGCCGACGCCCCACGTAGGGGGTACGTGTTCACGATCCGGCCAGCGACGCGCCGATGACCGACCAGCACACGGCGACCTCACACGCCACGTCGCACGCGCGCGTCAGCGCGCTCACCGACGTCGGCCGCATGCGCGAGCACAACGAGGACGCCTTGCTCGTCGCCGATCTCGGCTCGCCCGAGGCGCTGGAATTCGCGACCTCGGCCGACGACGTGACGGCGCGCGCGGTCGAACGCACGTTCGACCTGTCCGGCGCGGGCGTGCTGCTCATCGTCGCCGACGGCCTCGGGGGCGCGGCAGCCGGCGAGGTCGCGAGTCACCTCGCGGCGCGCGTCGCGCACGAGGCACTACGGCGCGCGTTCGCCGGCGCCGAGCTGCCGGCGACCCGCGATCCCGTCGCCGTCGCCGCCATGCTCCGCGACGCCGTGCTGGCCGCAAACGCCGCGGTGCACCGCCTGGGCAGCGAGCGGACGGAACTGCACGGGATGGCGTCGACGATCACCGCCGCGTTTCTCCGCGGTGACGGGGTCACGGTCGCGCAGGTCGGGGACAGCCGCGCGTACGTCATCCGCGGCGCCGACGCGCGCCAGATCACGAAGGATCAGTCGCTGGTACAGCGGCTCGTCGACGCGGGCGAGATGACCCCGGAGCAGGCCGAGACGAGCATGCGGCGGAACATCATCCTGCAGGCACTCGGCCCCGAGTCGAGTGTGCGGGTCGACGTGACGCGCCAGACGCTCTGCCGCGGCGATGTGGTCCTGCTCTGCAGCGACGGCCTGTCCGGCCAGGTGCGCGCGGGCGAGCTGGGGCAGATGGCCGCACGCACGCCCGATCCGGGCGCGTTGTGCGCCGCCCTCGTCGCGGCCGCGAACGCGTCGGGGGGCCCGGACAACATCACGGTGATCGCGGCGCGGGTCTCGGGCGACGCGTTCGCGGCGGCGCCCGGAGGCGACGTCGACACGCCCGCCGCGACGGCTGACTGCGAGGATGTCGCGCCACATCGCGTTCGTCTCGAGGGCGACGATGTCGCGGGCCCGATGGCGACGACGGCCGAGATGCCGACCCCGACGGTCGCGGCGCCGGGCGCGGCGCTGGCGGCGGTTGCCACGCCGGCTCGCGCGGCGCCGGGGATTTCGCGCGGCGAGCTCGCCGAACGGCGCGGCCGCGTGCTCGGCGTCTACGCGCTGCTCGGCGCCGCGGCGGTCGCGGCGGCGGCGTGGACGTGGTGGGCGTTCGCGCGCTGAGCTGACCCTCGCTCGGGCGGGCAGGCGCCAGCGGCGGCGCGCGACCGCAGGCGCGGTCGCGCGCGTCAGGCGACCGGGGTGCCGGCGCGCCGCGCCGTGAGCCAGCGCGCCGCCGCCTGCTGCATCGCCCGGTCGCTCGACCACGCGCAGAGCACCGGGGCGCCGATGTCGACCGCGACGCGCGGGGGGGCGAACTGTACGACGGTCGCCGCGCGGCCTGCCGCCCGCGCCCGCTCGACCGCGTCCTGCACGCGGGCGAGGGTCGGTGCGTCGTACGCCGGGCATCCCACGCGCACGCGTTCGCCGCCGAAGAGCGCGACGAGAAGCGGCACGTCCGAACCGTACGCGGCCTCCTGGTCACCGCTCACCTCGACGCCCGCGGTCGCGAGCGTGTCGGCGAAGTCGTCGCGTCGCGGCGGGGCAGCGCCGCGCGCGGCGCTCGGGTCGCCCTCGTCCGCCGCCGTGCCGTCGACGACGAGCACCGCCGCCGCGGCCGCGAGGGGCACGGGCTCGCCACGCACGGCGTGCACCGCACGCTCGGCGAGCTGCGCGCCCCAGGCCGCATCGGCCGCCGCGGGGCGACGCCAGTCGTTAGGCGGGGCGGCCCACTGTGCCCAGCGCAGCCGGCGGCGCACGCTCTGCTGCACGCGCACGGGGTCGAGCACGTGGCTCGCGAGTGCGCGGTCGAGTGCCGCCGCGACGGCACCGATGTCGCCCGGGGCGAGCACGACATCACAGCCCGCGGCGACGGCGCGCACCGCGGCCTCGCCCTCGTCGCCGCCGGCCGGGGCGAGCACGCCAGGCATGTCGAGTGCGTCGGAGACGACGAGCCCGTCGTAGCGCAGCTGCTGCCTGAGCAGCCACGTGAGGATCTCGCGCGAGAGCGTCGCGGGCATGCCGCTCGGATCGAGCGCCGGATACGCCACGTGCGCGGTCATGATCGACGCGACGTTGGTCGCGAACGCCGCGCGGAACGGTGCGAGATCCTGCGCGTGCAGCACGTCGCGCGGCGCCGTCACCGTGGCCGTGGTACGGTGCGGGTCATCGCGCGTGCGCCCGTGCCCGGGGAAGTGCTTCGCACACGCGAGCACGCCTTCGGCCTGACAGGCCTCGATCCAGGCTGCCGCGAGCCGCGCCACGCGCGCCGGGTCGGCACCGAGCGTGCGCGCGCCGAGCACGGGGTTGTCGGGCTCGACGTCGAGGTCGCAGACCGGGGCGAGGTTCCAGTTGACGCCGAGCGTCCGGGCCTCGCGCGCCGTGAGGCGGGCCGCGCGGCGCAGCGCCTCGATGTCGTCGAGCCACGCCAGGGCACCGAGCGGCGGCAGCCCGGTCGCGCCCGCGAATTGCTGCCCCGCCCCGCGCTCGAGGTCCGCACCCAGCAGCAGAGGCGTGCGGGAGCGCTGCTGCAGTTCCTTCGTGAGCGCGCGCACCGCGTCCTGCTCGCCGCCATAGAGCAGGAAGCCGCCCACCCCGAGCGCGAGCGCGGCGTCGACGCGCGGACGTGCCGCGTCGAAGCGGCCGTCGGCGTCGGCGACGAGCGTGGGGACGAGCAGCTGAGAGACGGACGACACGACGGGCGGCGGGGGGCGTGGGTGAATCGCGCGACGTTAGGCAGTTCCGCCGGCGGGTCCGGCGGGAGCGAGCGCGCCGAGCGTGCGGGGCCCGCTGGCGCCGGTCGCGCCGGGAACGTTCCCCGGCAGGCGCGCGACGTGAAGATAGCCGAGCAGCGCGAACGCGACGGCTTCCTTGGCCTCGCCGTCGAAGAACGCATCGTCGAAACGCTGCACGCCCATCGGTAACCCCGCGCGCGCCAGCTCCGCCGTGACCGCGGCCACGAGCGCCGGGTTGCGGCCCCCGCCGCCCGACAGCAGCACCTCGCGCGCGGGCACCGGGACGAACCGGTGATACGCGTCGGCGATCGCGGCGGCGGTGAGCAGGACTGCCGTCGCGACGACGTCCTCGTCGCGCGCGTTCGGATTCGCGGCGACGCACGCCGTGCGCAGTCGGTCGGCATACGCCGAACCAAACAACTCGCGCCCGGTGCTCTTGGGCGGCTCGGTGACGAAGTACGGATCCCGCAACAGCGCCGTGACCACCGCGCGGTCGGGTGTTCCCGCGGCCGCGAGGCGCCCATCGACGTCGTAGGGCAGCCCGGGACGCAGGGCGCGCACGACGGCGTCGACCACGCCCACACCCGGCCCGGTGTCGAACGCGCGCACGTCGGCGAGGCCCGGCGGCGCGCCGTCGATGCCGCGCGGCGGCAGCACGGTCACGTTGCCGATCCCTCCAAGGTTCTGGAGCAGTCGCCAGCTATCGCCCGCAAAGAGCAGCGCGTCGGCGATCGCGACGAGCGGCGCGCCCTGCCCGCCCGCCGCGACGTCGCGCGTCCGGAAGTCGTACACCACGTCGACGCCGATCCGCTCGGCAATGACGCTGGCGTCGCCGATCTGCCACGTCGAATGCCCGGGCTCGTGCCAGAGCGTGTGGCCGTGCGACGCGACCGCGCGCACGGACGACCGTGCGATCCCCGCATCGGCGAGCAGCATCCCCGTCGCGTCCGCGAACCACCCCCCGACGTCGGCCGCGAGACGGCAGTAGTCGCGCGCGGTGCCCCCGTGCATCGCGTCGAGCAACCGCGCGCGCTGTGCCTCGCTGTACGGGCGTTGGACGAAGCCGAGCAGGTCGACCCGCGTCGGGACGGCGCCACGAGCAGGAGAAAACCGCGCCGCCGCCGCACTGATTCCGTCACACGAGGTTCCGGACATGAGCCCGACGTAGACGTCGCGCTTCGACGCCGCCGCCGACTCCGGGTCGGGCCCGCTCACTCCGCGACCGGGGGTGGCGCGGCGCCCGTGGCGCGGCGGATCACGCCTCCGGCGGCGGCGAGCGCGCGGTCCGCGCCGGTCGCGTCCTCGCCGAGCGCGTGCATCACGATCGCCGTCTTGACGTGCCCATCCGCCGCGGCGAGCAGCGCGCGCGCGGCGTCACGCTCGACCGCGCAGACCTCCATCACGATCCGTTCGGCACGGTCGACGAGCTTCGCGTTGGTCGCCCGTAGATCGACCATGAGGTTGCCGTACGTCTTCCCGAGGCGAATCATCGCGCCCGTCGTGAGCACGTTGAGAATCAGCTTGGTCGCCGTGCCCGCCTTCAGTCGCGTCGACCCGGTGAGCACCTCCGGCCCGGTCCGCGCGACGATCGCGTGGTCGGCGACGGCGAGCGATTCGGGGGGGGGCGGCGAACACGCGACGATCGCCGTGACCGCGCCGATTGCGCGCCCGCGCGCGAGCGCGCCGCGCACGTACGGGGTGGTTCCGCTCGCCGCGATCCCGACGAGCACGTCGCCCGCCCCGACCCCGTACCTGTCGACGTCGCGTGCGCCGCGCTCGGGCGAGTCCTCCGCACCCTCGCAGGCGCGGAACATCGCCGCGTTGCCGCCGGCGATCATCGCCTGGACCATGTCGTGGTCGACGCCAAACGTCGGCGGGCACTCGCTCGCGTCGAGCACACCGAGCCGCCCGGAACTCCCCGCACCCGCATAGAACAGCCGCCGTCCAGCGCGAAACGCGCGCTCCACCGCCTCGAGCAGGGCCGCAATCCGTTCGCGCTCGGCCGCGACCGCGTCGGCGACGGTGCGGTCCGCCGCGTTCATCGCGTCGACGATCTCGAGCGGTGACGCGAGGTCGATGTCGGCGGTGCGCGGATTGCGCTGCTCGGTCAGACGGAGGTCGCGGACGCTGCGCACGCGGGGGTCGGGGAGGGGCGACAAACGGCTGGCTAAGTTACGAGCGCACGTTTCCGCCGGACACCCCGCCCTCCCGCTCCGCGCCGCCATGCGCTCTCTCGCGCGCCCGCCGTTCTGGCCGCTCGCCACCATCACGTCCACCGCCGTGTGGATCGCGCTCGCGGTCCTTGCGGGCACCACATCCGCCGCGGGAGCGCTCGGTGCCCAGACGACGGCGCGGCGCGGGCGGCCGCGCCCTCATCCGCACGCGAGCGCCCGACCCGCGCCGGTCGACACGCTCCCGGCTCGGCGCACACCGAACTTCCCCGACGGGTGGACGCTGCCGGTCGGCGCGCCGGCGACCACGGCCGTGCACGGCATGATCGCGAGCAACAACGCGCTCGCGAGCGCGGCCGGCGTCGAGATCCTCCGCCGCGGCGGCAACGCGGTCGACGCCGCCGTCGCGACCGGGTTCGCGCTCGCCGTCACCTATCCCGTCGCCGGCAACATCGGCGGTGGCGGCTTCATGGTGATCCACTTCGCCGACGGCCGATCGGCCGCGCTCGATTATCGCGAGATGGCGCCAGCCGGCGCGACGCGCACGATGTACCTCGACGCCGCGGGACAGCCGACCGAAAACAGTCGCGTCGGCCCGCTCGCGTCCGGCGTCCCGGGCTCGGTAGCCGGACTCACCGCCGCGCTCGCGCGGTACGGCCGCCTGCCGCTCGCGACGGTGATGGCCCCGGCCATCCGACTGGCCGAACGTGGTTTCCCGGCCGACACGCCGCTGGTCCGGTCGCTGCGAAGCGACAGCGCGAAGCTCGCGCGATACGCGGCCGACTCACCGTTCATGCCAGGCGGTCGGCCGCTCACCGCCGGCACCCTCGTGCGCCAGCCCGAGCTCGCGCGCACGCTCCGGCGCGTGGCGGCACGGGGCGCGGCAGGCTTCTATCAGGGTCCGACGGCGGCCGCGATCGCCGACGAGATGCGGACGAGCGACGGCCTCATCACGCGGGACGACCTCGCCGGGTATCACGCGATCTGGCGCGCGCCGCTGCGCACCACCTACCGCGGCTACGCCGTGTTAGGCATGCCGCCCGTGTCGAGCGGTGGGACGACGTCGTTCGAGATCCTGCACATGCTCGAGGCGCGCGACACCCTGCCGACGTTCGGCGGCGCGGCCTACGCGCACCTCCTCGCCGAGGTCGAGCGTCGCGCGTTCATCGACCGCAATAGCAAACTGTGCGACCCGGCGTTCTGCTCCGCGCCGATCGCCGAGCTGACGAGCAAGTCCTACGCGCGCCGCCTCGCCGCGACGATCGACCCCGCACGGGCGACCCCGACGACGAGCGTCTCGACACTCCCCGATCGCACGCACACCACGCACTACGCCGTCGTCGACGCGGCCGGCAACGCGGTGAGCACGACGACGACGCTCAACCTCGGCTACGGCTCGGGCGTGTACGTGCGGAGCGCAGGGTTCTTTCTCAACGACGAGATGGACGACTTCGCCGCGGCGCCCGGAAAGCCCAACGCGTTCGGGCTGATCGAGGGCGAGCAGAACGCCGTGCAGGCGGGCAAGCGGCCGCTGTCGTCGATGACGCCGAGCGTGGTGCTCGATCGCGCCGGGCGGACGCTGCTCGTCGTCGGCGCCGCCGGTGGTCCGACGATCATCTCGGGCACCACGCAGGTGATCCTGAACGTGCTCGATCACCGCATGTCGCTGGCCGATGCGATGCGCGCGCCGCGCCTGCACCACCAGGCGCTGCCCGACACGCTCTACACCGAGGCCAACGGGCTCTCACCGGCCGCGCAGGACTCGCTCGCCGCCATGGGACACGCGCTCGGCACACGCCCGCGGATGGTGAACGTGAACGCGGTGATGCGCGTGCCAGGCGGCTGGCAGGGGGTGAGCGAGCCGCGCGCGACCGGGGCGGCGGTGGGCTACTGAGTCCGCCACCGAAGAACGGCGACTCGGCGCGATCAGATCCCCGGATCGGGCGCGCTCCCGCTCCGCGCGAGACGCACCTGCATCCCGTCGTTGAGCCGCGCGTGGATCGTGCCGCCGTCGTTCAGGCACCCGTCGTAGCGCGCGGTCGCGGCTGCGACCCCGGCGCCCGCGGCCGCACCGCCGGCGGCGCCGATGATCGTTCCTTTCGCGTTCCCGCCAAGGATGCGGCCGAGGATCGCGCCAGCGACCGCGCCGCCGATGACCTTCTGCGGGTCCTTGCTCGCGCCGCCGTTCTTCACCCGCGTCACGTCGGCGCTCTCGGTCGTCGCCGACACGCCGTACGTGCGACCGCCGTAGCTCAGCGACACGACGCGCAGGCCGAGGTTGATCGGGTCGCCGCTGCTGCCGCTCCCGCTCACGCTCGTGACTTCGACGTTGGCCGTCGCGCCCGCCGGGATCGTCGCGCCGTTGCTCCCCGACACCGGTTCGGAGAGCGATGCCGTGAAGTGGTCGCCGACGCTCGCGTTGCTCGTGCAGACCCGGCGGTTGGACGCGAGGACCAGGGGCGAGCCGGCAGGGATCGTCCCGACACCGCCGCGCTCGGCATCGTTGGGACGCGGTGCAGGCGCGGTTCCGGCGCCAGGAGCGGTCGACGGGGCCGGGGCCGTGGCGACCGTGTTGTCGCGATTGTCGCGCCGCGGCGCATCCGAGCTCGCCGACGTGCGCGCGGGCGAGTGCGGCGCGCGCTCGCGAATCACCTCGCGAATGATCTCGCGACGCGGCGCGGGGGCCGGCGCCGGGGCGGCCGGCGCTGGCGTCGCGGCCGGCGCTGGCACGTCTTGCAGCTGCGGCTGCGGCGCCGGCTGTTGGTTGGCGAGCGAGAGGTCGCGCGCG
>DASWUT010000861.1:0-2773 GCA_036401455.1 Gemmatirosa sp.
CGGAACGAAACGGCTCGTGTTGGTCGTGATCGGCCCGTCCGCCTCGCGGATCCCGACCCCCGCGGCCTCGCCCGCGACGACCCACGAGCCGAGCACCGGCGTGTGCCCGTCGAAGCGCGGCAGCGGCGCGATCGCCTGGTACACGTATCCCTCGGCGCCGTACGTCCCGTCCGACGCCGCGAGTTCCTCGCCGAACATCACGAGCGACACGTTCGCGCCCTCGCGCGACAGCAGCGGCTTGCGCGCGTACGCCTCGAGCATGGCCGGGTCGAAATACGCCGGCAGAAGGTTCGGGTGGTCGGGGAACAGCTCCCAGAGGATCGCGAGGATCCCCTTGTTGCTGAGCACCAGCTTCCACGGTGGCTCGATCCAGTGCGTGGCGGGCGCCGACTCGACGAGGTGCGTGCCGAACGTCTCGCGCACCATCCACTCCCACGGGTACAGCTTGAACGCCGCCGCGATCGGCGCGTCATCGAGGTCGACGAAGCGGCGCCGGCCGGCGTCCCACCCGATCTCCGAGACGAGGAGGCGCTGGGTCGTGAGCCCCGCCTGTTGGGCCGTGTCGCGCAGGTAGTCGACCGTCGCGAGGTCCTCGACGTCGTCCGCGCACGCGAAGTGGACGCGCGCGCCGGCGCCCGGTCGCGCACCGGCGTCCACCATCCCCGGCCAGGCTGCGACGAGGCGCTCGTGGATCGAGTTGAACTGATCGCCCGAGGGTTCGACGTCCTGCAGCCAGTACCACTGGGCAACCGCCGCCTCGACGAGCGCCGTCGGCGTGTCGGCGTTGTACTCGAGCAGCCGCGGCGGCGTCCGCCCATCGTACGCGAGGTCGAACCGCCCATAGAGCGTCGGCTCTGGCGCGCGACGTGCCGCCCCTCCCACTGCTCCGCGCCAGCTGCGCTCGACGAGCGGCGCGACCGCGTCCGGGATGGCGAGCTCGGCCCACCGCCGTTCGGCGACGACGTGGTCGACCGCCGTTAGGCAGAGTCGGTGCAGCTCGTTCGTCGCCGCCTCCAACACGTCGACGTCGGCGGCGGTGAGCACGTACGATGCGCCCTCGTCCCAGTACGGCGCGCCATCGGTTCCCGTGTGATGCGGCAGGCCGACGGACTCGACCCGCTGCTGCCAGCTGGCGCGCGGCGGGTGCGTGAGGCGCTGCATGATGAGGGGCGAACGCGAAGTGCGGCGCGCGGTCAGCCGCCGAACGCGCCCGCGTGCGCCTCGCCGGACGCCCCGAAGCCGCCGCGGCTGATCGCGCCGTGTCCTTCCGCCTCCGTTCCCGCACCACCCCCCCCACCGAAGCGCCCGAAGAACCCGCGCGCGCGACCGCCAGACATCGCGAACCCGCCCGGCGACCGGTACGCCACGCCCTCGCGCGGTGCGTAGCCACCGGCGCTCGCGAGCCCGCTCGCGATCCGCCCACCGTAGTACCAGACGAACGCGGGTGGAACGCCGGATCCGCCGATGATCCCACGCCCGGCGGCCAGGTCGCCCGGCCCGCCGAAGTCGCCCGACGAGCCGTTCCCGCCGCCGTTCGCGCCCCCAAACGCGCCCGTGCGCCCACCGTTCTGGGCGACCCGCGCCCGGTCGCAGAGCGAGTCGGCGACGACGCGGTTGGTTCCGCGCTCGACACAGTGCAGTGCGTCCGCGGACGCGCCCGGCGCAGCGCACGCGGACGGAACGCTCGCCGCGGCGGACGAGGCGGACGCGACGAGCGTCAGGTGCACGACGCGAGAGCGTTTCATCGAGCGTGTCATGGCGGCTACGGTACGACCGTGACCGGGTTCGCACCAGCGCCGACAGCCGGTATCGCACCCGTGCGATTGCCGTAACTCACGGTCAGGATTAGCTTTGCCCGCTCTTCGGCACGGCCGCACACAGGCGTCCGCTCCGAGCGATCCCCTTCTTCCGCGCCGGCAACCCGCGGACGACGGTGTCTTTCCGGTCCGCCGCCGCGCGCACGCCCCGCGTACGCGCCGCGTGACGGACCCCGACCAAAGGGAGGGTCTGCCACCCGTGCCCACCAAGGCCACGCGTACGTACGAGGCGGTCTACATCTTCGATTCCGCACTCGAAGACGCCGCGATCAACGAAAAGCTCGACCGCTTTCACGGCCTGCTGAGCGCCGCCGGCGACATCAGCGTCGAGCACTGGGGCCGCCGCCAGCTGGCCTACACGATCAAAAAGCGTGAGAATGGCTACTACGCCATCGCCCGCTTCGACCTGGCGAACGTGAACGTGCTGCCCGAGTACGAGCGCGCGCTCAAGCTGGACGACAGCGTGCTCCGCTACCTCATCTCGCTGCACGAGCGCGAGCTCGGCGCGCCGCCGATGAGCGAGGAAGAGCTCGCCCGCCGCAAGGCCAACGACGACGACGACGACGAGGAATAGCCGATGCGCCGCCAACGGAAGTCCGATCCGCTCGCCGAAGCTCGCATCCGCTTCGTCGATTACAAGGACGATCGCCTGCTCTCGCGCTTCATCGGCGAGACGGGCAAGCTCCTGCCGAGCCGCCTCACGGGCGTCACGGCTCGCCACCAGCGCCAGATCGCGAAGGCGATCAAGAAGGCGCGCTACCTCGCCCTGATCCCCTACACGAAGGGGTCGCAGGGCTGACGGTGGCGACGCGGTCGTGACGGCGAGCGCGCGGGTGGGGGCGATCGAGCCGCAACGCGGTGACGCGCGCGGCTGGATCGCGCCGCTCGCCGCGCTTGCCGGTGCGCTCGCCGTTGCCGCCGCACCGCTCTGGCCGGTCGCGCTCGCCCCCGCGGCC
>DASWUT010000862.1:0-1668 GCA_036401455.1 Gemmatirosa sp.
ATCGGCGAGCCGGGTACGCAGCTGACGCTGCGCACGTTCCACATCGGTGGCGCCGCGGCTCGTATCGCCGAGCAGACGGCGCGCAAGAGCAAGGTCGCGGGCGTCATCGAATTCGGTGACCGCCTCGTGTACGTCACCAACCCGCAGGGCGATCGCATCGTCACCTCGTACGAGGGCGACATGACGATTCGCACGAGCGCGGACGCCGCGGCTGGCGTTGGCGCGCGGCTGCAGGTGCCGCTCGGCGCCATCCTCAAGGTCGAGGACGGGGCCAAGGTCGCGCGCGACGAGGTCATTTTCACCTGGGACCCGTACACGAACCCGATCATCTCCGACGTCGCGGGTACGATCCGCTTCGTCGACCTGAACGACGAGGAGACGGTGGCCGAGGAGCTCGACGAGCTCACCGGTCTGCGTCAGCGCGTCGTGATCGAGGACCGTGAGAAGAAGCTTCACCCGCACATCGAGATCTGGCAGGACAAGGGCGGGAAGGAGCAGCGCGTCCGCGACTTCATCATCCCGGTGGGCGCGGTGCTCACCGTGGAGGACGGCGACCGTATCGAAGCGGGGACGATCTTCGCGAAGGTCAGCCGCGAGGCGTACAAGACGCGCGACATCACGGGCGGTCTGCCGCGCGTGGCGGAGCTTTTCGAGGCGCGCAAGCCGAAGGACCCGGCGACGATCGCCGAGATCGACGGCGTGGTGAAGTTCGGCGACATCAAGCGCGGCAAGCGCGAGATCCGCGTCATCCCGGTCAACGAGGATGGCTCGCCGAACGACGAGGATGCACACCAGTACGAGGTCGCCGCGGGCAAGCACCTGCGCGTGCACGAGGGTGACCGCGTGCGGGCAGGCGATCGCCTGAGCGAGGGCCCGGTGAACCCGCACGACATTCTGCGCATCCGCGGCCCGCGCGCGGTGCAGGAGTACCTGCTGAACGAGGTGCAGGAGGTCTACCGGCTGCAGGGCGTGAAGATCAACGACAAGCACATCGGCGTGATCGTCAAGCAGATGCTGCAGAAGGTGCGCGTGCTCGACCCGGGGCAGACCGAGTTCATGGAGGCGGAGCACGTCGACCGCGCCACGTTCAAGGCCGGCAACGCGGCGGCCGAGGCCGAGGGGCTCACCCCGGCCAAGGAGGAACCGCTGCTGCTCGGGATCACGAAGGCCTCGCTCACGACGCAGTCGTTCGTGTCGGCGGCGTCGTTCCAGGAGACCACGCGGGTGCTGACCGACGCGGCCATCCGTGGCGCGAAGGACGACCTGCTCGGGCTCAAGGAGAACATCATCATCGGGCACCTGATCCCGGCGGGCACGGGGATGTACCGGTACAACGACGTCGAGGTGGAGCGTTCCAGCCTGCCTCCGATGCCGGAGCTACCGCCCGAGCCGCTGCCGAGCGGCGACGGGGATGGCGCGGGCGGCATGCTCGAGGCGCTCGGCCTTCCGGGGCTCTTCGGGGCTCAGGGCTGACCGGCGCCCGCGGCGGCGCCCGTCGGGCGCAGCCGCGTAGCGTGTTAGTCACATGTCTACGCGGGCGTGGCATACGTGCCACGCCCGCGTAGCACGTTAGGCACATCGAGTTGCACGGCACGAACCTCGCACCCGACTCGTCCGCGCGGCCCGAACCGGCCGCGTCGTTAGGCGGAACGCCTCCGCGCACGGGTA
>DASWUT010000863.1:0-3734 GCA_036401455.1 Gemmatirosa sp.
GGCGCGCGACCGCGTGCGGTCGGGTGTTCCGATCGGCGCCGGCGCGTTAGGCGTCGGCGTCGCGGGGGTACTCTGCGCGACCGCGGGCGCGAACGCCGCGACGCCGGCCGCGAGGGCGATTGCGGCGGCGGCGCGGGTGGCGAGCATCGTCGCCGCGCGCCACACGGCGGTGCGTGTGGTCGCGCGAGGTCCGGCCGGCAGGGTCAGCGCGCCCTCGCCCGAACGAATTCGACGAACGTGCCGGTCGGCGTTCCGGTCGGCCCCTTGGGGATCCAGCCCAGGTCCGTCTCGGAGTACGCCGTGCCGGCGACGTCGAGATGTACCCACGGATACGCGCCGTCGACGAACTCGCGGAGGAACCACGCCGCGGTGATCGACCCGGCCGCGCGCCCGCCGACGTTCTTGAGATCGGCGACGTCGCTCTTCAGCTGCTCGCGGTACTCGTCGAACATCGGCAGCTCCCAGCCCTTCTCGCCCGCGCGACGTCCGGCGCCGAGCACTTCCTGCGTGAGCGCGTCGTCGCTGCCGAAGACGCCGACCGCCGCGTGCCCGAGCGCGATGACGATCGCGCCGGTGAGCGTCGCCGCGTCGATCACGGCGGCAGGCTCGTACTGCTTGATCCAGTGCAGCAGATCGCAGAGCACGAGCCGCCCTTCGGCGTCGGTGTTGTGATTCTCGATCGTCTTGCCCGACATGCTGCGCACGACGTCGCCCGGCTTCATCGACGTGCCGCTCGGCATGTTGGTCGTCGAGCCGACGACGCCGACGACGTTCACCGGCAGTTCGAGGCGCGCGATCGCCTCCATCGCGCCCATCACGCCGGCCGCGCCGCACATGTCGAACTTCATGTTGAACATCCCCTCGCCCGGCTTGAGGTTGATCCCTCCCGAGTCGAAGCAGAGTCCCTTGCCGACGAGCACGATCGGCTTCGCGTCGCCGCCGCGGCGGTACTCGATCGCGACGAGCTTGGGGTCCTCCGGGACGCCCTGTGCGACGGAGAGGAACGAGCCCATTCCCGCCGCCTCCAGCTCGGCGCGGCCGAGCACGGTGACCGAGAGCCCGAATCGGCCGGCGATGTCGTGCGCGGTGTCGACGAAGGTGTCGGGCGTGCACACGTTGCCAGGCATCATCGCGAGCCGGCGCGCGACGGCGTAGCCCGCCGCGATCGCCTCGGCCGCGGCGATCCCCGATTGCGCATCGAGACCCGCCACGACGGAGGCTCGCTCGAGCGGGGCGCGCCGGTCGTTCTCCGGCGCGGGGGTCTTGAGGTCGTCGTAGGTCCACCCGCCTAACGACATGCCGATCGCGGCCTGCTCGGCGCCGTCTGCGTCGAGGTCGGCGGCGTAGAAGGCGATCGCGCCCGTGCCGAGCTTCGCGGACGCGCGCGCGGCGACCGCACCGGCACGACGGAGCGCCCCACGGCGATCGTCGCCCTTGCCGAGGCCGACGAGAAGCACGCGCTCGATGCCGGGCTGGTCGTTGGCACCAGCGGGACCGGCGAGGTGGAGCGTCTCGTCGCGGGCGCCGCGGAAGTCGCGACGTGCGATCGCCCGGCCGAGGACGCCGTTCAGCGCCTGGTCGAGCGGGGCGAGCGCGTCGGGGAGCGACTCGCCTGCGGCGAGCGCGATGGCGAGGAGCGGCGTCGCGAGGCTCGCGACGTTCGATTCGAGCGTGATCGAGAGTGCCACGTCAGGCCTCCATCGCGCGAACGATCGCCTCGCCGAACCCCGAGCACGACACCTCGGTCGCCCCCGGCATCTGGCGCGCGAGATCATAGGTCACCGTCTTCGCGCCGATCGCGCGCTCCATGCCGCGGACGATAAGGTCCGCCGCCTCGTTCCACCCCATGTACTGCAGCATCATGACTCCCGAGAGGATGACCGAGCCCGGGTTCACCTTGTCGAGGTTGGTGTACTTGGGCGCGGTGCCGTGCGTCGCCTCGAACACGGCCAGCCCGTCGCCGATGTTGCCGCCTGGGGCGATCCCGAGCCCGCCGACCTGCGCGGCCGCGGCGTCGGAGATGTAGTCGCCGTTGAGGTTGGGCGTGGCGACGACCGAGTACTCGTCCGGGCGCAGCAGCAGCTGCTGGAACATCGCGTCGGCGATCGCGTCCTTGACGATCGGTCCGTTCGGCACCTGCGTCCACGGGCCCTTGTCGATGATCGTGCCCCCGAAGCTCTCGCGCGCGACCTCGTAGCCCCAGTCGCGAAACGCGCCCTCGGTGAACTTCATGATGTTGCCCTTGTGGACGAGCGTCACCGACGGACGCCCGTTCTTGACAGCGTAATCGAGCGCCATGCGCACGAGGCGCTTCGAGCCGAACTCGCTCATCGGCTTGATGCCGATCGCCGAGCCCTCGCGCACGTGCTTGCCGAGGTGGTCGGCGAGATACCCGGCGAGTTGCGCGGCTTCGGGAGTGCCGGCGCGGAACTCGATCCCCGAGTACACGTCCTCGGTGTTCTCGCGGAAGATCACGATGTCGAGCTTCTGCGGCTCCTTGACCGGCGCGCCGACGCCCTCGAAGTAGCGCACGGGGCGGATGCAGGCGTACAGGTCGAGGATCTGGCGCAGGGCGACGTTGAGCGAGCGGATGCCGCCGCCAACCGGCGTCGTGAGCGGGCCCTTGATCGAGACGCGGAACTCGCGGAGCGCGTCGACCGTCTCGTCGGGCAGCCACTCGCCCGACGTGGAGACCGCCTTCTCGCCCGCGAACACCTCCATCCAGGCAATCTTGCGCTGCGAACCGTACGCGCGCTCGACGGCGGCGTCGAACACTCGCACCGACGCGCGCCAGATGTCCGGGCCTGTGCCGTCACCTTCGATGTACGGAACGATCGGGCGGTCCGGGACGCGAAGCACGTCGGCGCTGTAGTCGATGCGCTCGCCGGCTTCGGGGATCTGCGCGTACTTGTAGTTCGCCATCGGGTGAACGCGGGACGTGAACGAGAGAACGGAGGCCACCGACGCCGCGGTGCCTGTCGCGCGGCACCGCGGGCCGATGCCGGGGACGGGACTCGAACCCGTATGCCCTCGCGGACAGAGGTTTTTGAGACCTCCGCGTATACCCTTCCGCCACCCCGGCGCGCCGGATCGGGACCCGGTGCGGGGCGGAATGTAGTCCGGCGTCAGAGCCGTCTCAACGACGCACCGTGTACGCCCGACATGTCGAGCGCACGCCGGGCGCGCGGCCGGCCCGCGACTCAGCGGTCGTGCGGGACCGCCTGTCTCGCGGCGCGCCGAGCGGTGCGATCCGCCTGCCGCTCCGCTTTTTGCTGCTCGTGCTGCTGCTGTTGCTGCGCCTGACGCTGCTGCTGCCGCTCGGCGCGGCGTTGCGCCTGCAGCGCCGCGCGATCGGCGTCCGGTGGCGGCATCTGGGCCGGCGCCACCTGGCCGCCGGTCGCCGCGGCCGCGCGCTGCTGGCGGATCGCCTGCGCGGCCCGGAACGCCCGCTCCTGCAGCCCGGCGTACTGTGCGCGTTGCGTCGGCGTCAGAAATCCGGCGAGTTCACGCTGCTCGCTCGCGGCGAGCTCGCTCCGACGCTGCTGGATCGCGTAGAGTCGGTCGAGCGCGCCCTGCACACGCGGCTGATCGGCCGCGTTCCCGCGCCCGACTTCCTCCCGAACCGTGCGACGCGCGTCGCGCTCGTCGCGCAGCAGCGACTGCCGTCGTGCGGCGTACCGTTGCGAGGTCTCGCGCTGGCGCGCCGTCTGATCGCCGGTCAGCTGCCGCCGCTG
>DASWUT010000864.1:0-2216 GCA_036401455.1 Gemmatirosa sp.
ACGGGCGCGGCGCGCCGAGGCCGACGCGCGGCACGAGGCCGAGCGGGCCAGGGCGGACGCCGAAGAGGCGCGCCGGATCGCGGAGGACGCCAACCGCGCGAAGGACGACTTCCTCGCCGTCGTCTCGCACGAGCTGCGCACGCCGCTGCAGGCGATCCTCGGTTTCTCGGACCTGCTGGGCGCGGAGATCGCGGGCCCGCTCGCACCGCGGCAGCACGAGTACGTGCGGCGCGTGCAGACCGCGGGTGGCCACCTGCTCGACACGATCGAGAACCTGCTCGGCTTCGCGCGGGCGCAGTCAGGGAAGGAGGTGGTCGTCGCGACGCCGTTCGACGCCGCCGCGACGGTGGCGCAGGTGCTCGACATCGCCGCGCCGCTCGCCGCGCGCAGGCAGATCGAGATCGCGCAGGAGGGCGCGACCGCCGGGATCGACGTCATCAGCGACGAGCGCAAGGTGCGCCAGATCGTCACCAACCTCGTCGGCAACGCGGTCAAGTTCACTGAGCGCGGACGCGTCGCGGTCGACGCCTGCGTGGTCGACACGGCCGACGCCGGCCAGCGGCTCCGGATCACCGTGCGCGACACGGGGATCGGGATCCCGCCCGAGCAGCTCGCGCGCGTGTTCGACCCGTTCGTGCAGGTCTCGGGCGGAGCCAACCCGCAGACGACCACGCGCCCGGCCGCGGGCACGGGGCTCGGGCTGAGCATCGTGCGGCAGCTGACGCGGCTGCTGGGCGGCGAGGTCTCGGTGACGAGCGCGGTCGGCGAGGGAAGCGAGTTCGTCGTCGACCTCCCCCGCGTCCACGACGCCGCCCCCCGACGCGGCGCGACGGACGCCTAACGGTCGACCGTCCCGCGCGCGAGGACGGCGCCCGTGGCAGCGTCGAACACGTGCAGCGCCGCGGGATCGAAGGCGAGCCGCACCGCACCGCCGGGCCCGGGGAGCGACGCGTTCGGTGCCAGGCGCGCCGTGAGCTCCGCCGCGCCCCGGCGCGCATGGACCAGCAGCTCGTGGCCTAACGGCTCGACGAGGTCGACGCGCATCGGCAGCGTCGACGCTGCGGCGTCCGCCGTGCAGGGGCCCGTCGTGCAGGGGTCCGCCGTGGCGGCCACCCGGACGTGCTCGGGGCGGACGCCGAGCAGGAGCTCGTGCCCGGCGACCGCGGTGAGCGCCGGCGAGGCGAGCAGCGCTGGGGGAAGGGCGACGGCGAGCGCGTCGGCGTCGGCGACGACGAACGTGCCTGCCCGGTGGTCGACCGTGCCGCGCAGCAGGTTCATCGGCGGCGAGCCGACGAACGCGGCGACGCACGCCGTCGCGGGGCGCGCGTAGAGCGCCGCGGGCGTGGCGACCTGCTCCACGCGCCCCGCGCGCATCACGACGATGCGGTCGCCGAGCGTCATCGCCTCGACCTGGTCGTGCGTGACGTAGATCGTCGTCGCGCCGATGCGGCGGTGCAGCGCGGCGATCTCGCGCCGCATCTGCACGCGCAGCTTCGCGTCGAGGTTGGAGAGCGGCTCGTCGAAGAGAAAGACGCGCGGCTCGCGCACGATCGCGCGTCCGATCGCGACGCGCTGCCGCTGGCCGCCCGACAGCGCGCGCGGCCGCCGGTCGAGCAGCGGCGTGAGGCCGAGGGTGTCGGCCGCGGCGGCGACGCGCGCCGCGACGTCTGCCCTGGGGCGCCCGCGCAGGCGCAGCGCGAAGCCCAGGTTCTCGCGCACGGTCATGTGCGGATAGAGCGCGTACGTCTGGAACACCATCGCGATGTCACGATCGGCCGGCGGCGTGGCGGTGACGTCGACGTCGCCGATCGCGACGCGCCCGGCACTCGCCGCTTCGAGCCCGGCGATCATGCGCAGCGTGGTGCTCTTGCCGCACCCCGACGGGCCGACGAGGACGACGAACTCGCCGGGCGCCACGTCGAGGTCGACGCCGTGCACGGCGACCTGCCCGCCGTCGTAGACCTTGCGCAGCCCGGCGAGGGTGACGCGCGCCGCGCCCCGGGACGCGGTCGCGGCTGGCGGAGGTTCCAACCGGGGGATCGCCGTCAGTCCGCCGCGACGCCGGCGAACAGCTCGGCGACGGGCAGCGCGAAACCGGGCACCACGTCGAGGCCGTCGATGGCGTCCGCTTCGAGGAGGCGCGTCGCGGTCCCGTTAGGCAGGTGGACGGTCACGTCGCGCTGCGACGGATCGACGCGCCAGACCAGCCGAACGCC
>DASWUT010000865.1:0-6073 GCA_036401455.1 Gemmatirosa sp.
GAGAGGAGGGTGGCTGCGCTCACGGCTGCTTGGGAACGGGAGGGGTGGCGGTCGACGGCGCGTTAGGCGACGACGGGGTCGTGGGCGTCGGCGTCGGGGTCGTGGGCGTCGGCGTCGGGGTCGTCGGCGTCGAGCCCGGAAGCGAGGGCGGCACGGCGAGACGCCGGTCGAGCACCTCGTGCGCGGGAAGCACGGTGTCGGCCCTGAACCGCAGCACGTCCTGGGCACGCGGCCGGCTCGGATCGACGACCACCGGGGTGACGATGACGAGCAGCTCGGTCTCGCTGCGCGTCCACCGAGTGCTGGAGAACAGCTGCCCGAGGATCGGCAGGTTGATCAGCCCGGGAATCCCCGTGCGCACCTTCTCGCGCTCGTCGTCCATCAGCCCCGAGATGATGAGGCTCTGGTCGCGGGGCACGTCGATCGTGCTCTCCATGCGGCGCGTGCGGAGTGCCGGGATCTTCACGCCCGACAGCGTCACCGCATTCGAGTAATCGAGGCTCGACACCTCGGGGCGAACATGCAGCTGGACGAGCGTGTCGTTGAGGACTTCGGGCGTGAACGCGAGGCGCACGCCGAACTCCTTGAAGACGATCGTGACGTACGGGGTGCCGGCCACGCCGGGCGACACCGCCGCGGGCACCGGGAACTCGCCGCCGGCGAGGAACGATGCCGAGTCGCGGTTGGCAGCCATCAGCGTCGGCTCGGCGAGCGTGTGCGCGTTACCGCGCTGCTCTTCGAGGTCGAGCATGGCGAGGACACCACGCGCGCCAAAGTCGGTGACGAG
The DNA here is from genome assembly GCA_036401455.1 of Gemmatirosa sp. GTDB lineage: Bacteria > Gemmatimonadota > Gemmatimonadetes > Gemmatimonadales > Gemmatimonadaceae > BPUI01. The sequence goes on from DASWUT010000865.1 coordinate 788, forward strand.
CGTTCCGAAGCCCGACGCCACGCCCGACACCGCGCTCGGGATGACGCTCGCGATACCGCCGGTCGTCGTCGACTGGGGCAGGTACCCGCCGACGCCGGCCGGGTCGAACGCGCCGATGTTGCCACCAGTCGCGTCGCGCCCCGTCACGCGTCGCGCGCGCAACGACAGCCCGATGTTCTTGAGCAGGTCGCGCCGCACCTCGGCGAACTTGACAGCCAGCATGATCTGCTGCCGATCAGCCGCGGGCGTGACGACCGTGCGGTAGTGCAGGCGCCGGCCGCCGCTCCACACGAGCACGTCGGTCTCGCCGAACTTGCGGCCGCTGAACACGACGTCGCGGTCGCTGACGACGATCGCGTCCGCGATGCTCGTATCGGCGACCATCACGCGAGTGACCGGCGCGCCGAGTGTGAGCGGGCGCGCACGGCCCGGCGAGACGACGACGCGCTCGACGTCGGTGTCGGGAGCGAGGCCGACCACGCGATGAACGACCGGAAGCGCGGGGTCGGGTGCCTGGCGCTGCGCGGCCGCGGGCGCGGGCCGTTGGGCGCCGGCCCAGGCGCCCGGCAGAACGGCGCAGAGCGTCGCCACGACGGCGCCTACTCGGAGGGACACGGGACGGGGATCATGAGGGGTCAGCGCAGCAGAGGCGCGTGGTGATGCGTCGGCACAACAGCGAGCTTCGGCACATGGACGCGCGAACCACAGTGGAGCCACACATCAGGCGGCTGCGGACTCCGGCACGCACGACGCGCACACCCGACCGGGATGCACGAAGGGCGCACCCGTTGGGCGCGCCCCCGTCAGAACCGTGTCCCGCTCCCGTCGCCTACACGGAACCCACGCGGCGTCTCGCGGCGCCTCCTGGCGTCTACTGTCCGTGCGGTCCGACTTGCGCGTCGGCCGTCCGCACGGGTCGCATCTCGCCGTCGCGGACGCCCGCCCCGGTCGTCGGGACCGATTCGGTTGCCTCCACCCGCAGAACGGTCAGGGTGCCGCCGCGGTAGACGTGCACGGTGGTCGACTCCGGGCGGGTCAGCGCGACGGGTTCACGCGTCGCGACCTCTGGCGCGACCACGCGGGCCGCGGTCGTGCCATGGTCGGCGTGAAGCGCCACGTGTGCGATGTGGGGCGCGCGCGCGGCGGCCGGCGTCACAGCGATTGCCCTCTGCGGGCCGCCAGGCGCAGCGACGCTCATGCGCATCATCGGCGTTCCCGACCCCAACGGGCCTGGCGCGCCCGGTGCGCTGCCTCGGCCGACGCCGAGCGTCGGGCTTCCGTCAGTCATCGCGACGACGCCGCCGTCCGTCCCCGTGCTGCCGTATCCGCGCAGCACGACTTGAATAGCACCCTGACCCTCCGCGGCCGCGAGCAGCTCGGCTTGCGCAGGCGTCACTTCGAGCGTGACGATCGACGCGGTGGTCGCTGACGGCGCGGGGTCAGGCGCGGCGCCGTTCGTCGGCGTGTCGGGCGGCCGGACCGAGCCGACACCGAGCACGCGCACGTCGCTCATCAGGACGCGGGCCGTCGCCTGCGATACGTCGCCGCGGCCGGCGATGAGCACGTCCACGCGACTGTTCTGTCGCACGAGGCCGCTGACGCTCGCCGCCTCGTTGACGCGCACGGCCATCGCGCGGCGCGTCGGATCGATCGCGCCTTCGAGGCCTGGCGCCGCACCGCGCGCCGCGAGCCGACTCATGAGCACGGGCTCGCCGGGCATGAGCGGCGCGCGCGTCACACGGCCGGCGACCGAATCGGCGCTGCCGAAGCTTTCCGCCGGTGCGACACGCGCCGGCCACGACGCGACTCCGAGCGCTTCGCGCGGGACGGGCACGCCCACGGGGACGTCACGCACGGCGACGACCACGCTGCGCACGGACTCGCGCTGCGGCGTCCGCGCCGTTCCAAGCATGCGATAGACGGCGAACGTCGCGCCGCTCGCGGTGAGCAGCGCGGCGCCGAAAATGGCGGTATAGCGGTGGTCGGACAGCATGGGCGGGGGTCCGCGGCGAGCGCGGTTAGAAGAAGCTCCGCTCCCAGCGGAACGTCGCGGAGCGCGAGAAGTTGAGCGTCCCTACGCCGATCATGCGCATCACGGGCGTGAGGGGTTGGTACGTGTAGCCCGAGACGGCGACGGTGACGTTGCCGGCGCTGTTGTCGACGGTGATGGCGATGTTCGACGTCTGGATCGCCGGGCCGCCGAACGCCTGGAACGCGTTGATGACGCGTGCCTTGATGTTGGACTGCTGCGTTGCGTCCGATGGATTGGCGCTCGTGGCCGCGTACCGCGCGCCATCGCGCACCGCGGCGGCGAGCCCGCCGGATACCGCCATCATCCGACCGAAGTCGACGATCGCGAGCACCAGCACGAGGAGCATCGGCACGACGATCGCGAACTCGACGAGCGCGGCGCCACGCTCGTCGCGGGTCCACCGCGTCAGCGCGCTCACCGGACGCCCCACACGACGCCGAGCACGCCGGCGGCGATGGCCACGCCGTATGGCACGCGCGATTTCCCGGTCGTCGTCGGTTGCAGCGCTGCGTGGGCGCGGGGCGCGATCATCGGCGCGAGTCGCGCGATACGTTGAGCGCCGAACCACGCGAGTCCGAGGACGCCGCCTGCGAGCGCCGCATACAGCGTCGCGTTAGGCACCGCGGACGGTCCGAGCCACGCGGCGGCGGCGGCGAACAGTTTCACGTCCCCGGCTCCGAACGCGCCCACCGCATACAGCGGGAGCCAGAGCGCGAGTCCGCAGAGCGCGCCCATGGCCGCCGCGCCGGGCCCCGTCGCGAAGCCGGGCATCACCGTCGCGGACGTGCCGACGCCGGCGAGCACGGCCCGGAGGAGCGCCGCGCCGAGTACGACGAGCACGAGCGCGTTCGGAATGCGACGCGCGCGGACGTCGGTGGCGCACGCCACGCCGAGCAACAGCGTGAGCAGAATTCGCCAGAGGGAGGGGTCGAGGACGACGGAGCGCATCGAACGTCAGAACGGCCAGACGTACTGCAGCAGCTGGCCGTTGCGCGCGAGGGCGGCGCCGAGCGCCTTGGCACCGGCGAGCGCGACGACGGTGACGAAGCCGAGCAGGATTGCGTACTCGGCTATCGTGCCCCCCTCTGTGTCGTACAGAAACTCGCGAGGCATGCGCGTCACGGGATCGAGGGTGTGGGCGACGACAGCCAGGGAAGCGTCCACGGCGGACGGGATCGTCAGTCAGAGCCCGTCCGCCGTGGCTGGTCCCCGGTCACGATCAGCCGTTGGCGACGTTGCCGGCAGCCGTGCTGAGCTTGCTGTTGATGTTGGTGCCGAGCGTCTTGGCGCCGGCGAGCGCGACGAGCGCGATGACGGCGACGAGGAGCGCGTACTCGGCCATGGTGGCGCCCTCTTCGTCACGGACGAAGCGGCGGACGGCACTGGTGAACTTCGACATCGGGGTTCTCCTGCGAGCTAGGTCGTGGGTGGCCGCCGGGGTGGCGGGCCTGGGGTGCCGCCCATGTGGACGGGGGTTGTGGGCGGCGCGTCGTCCGTCGCCCTTGGGGCCGAGTCTCGGCACGCCGAGGGTGTGGCTTGAGCGCCTCAGGCCGCGCCATGTGCGGGATAGCTGCGATGGTGCGGACACTGGCCCGCGCGACGGACGGCCGCATCTCCCAAAGGCAACCCGCGCCGGCAGCCGCCAGAACGCAAAACCGGCCGCCCCGTTGGGGGCGGCCGGTGCAGACCGAGGAGTGCGCGAGCTACGCGGCGTACGCTACCGCGTGGTTACGACCGCGCGGTTACGACCGTGCGGTTACGACCGCGCGGTTCAGCCCGCGCGCATGCCGGGCGGGGACGCGTGATTACCGCTCGGCGGGGCCCCGATCGCGATCTTGACCTCGTCGATGAGTTCGTCGACGCGGCCCTGGAGGGCCTCACCGACGCCCTGCATCAGGCGCGCGACGATGTCGTCGAGTGCCGGAGCGAGGCGCGCGCTGGCGCCCTTGGTCGCCATGAGCGTGACCGCGCCCGCCTTCACGTCGGATCGGGTGCCGCTCAGGAGCAGCCCCGCACCGAAGGTGACGCCGACGGCAGCCCACGGATTGTCCTTGACGACCTGGGTGACGTTGAGCTTGCGCTCGAGCTGGGCGAGAGTCGAAGACATCCGCTCGCGCGTCAGCTCGATGTCGCGCCTCACGTCCGCTGTTGTTTCAGCCATTCCACATCCTCCTGGAGCGTTGCCACGGTCTGGTCGGGGACCAGGTGGGCGGGAGAGAGCAGCGCGAGGCCGCGCTTTGCGAAGATTACGGCGACCGCACCCGCGATCACCAGAACGAGAAGTGCTGCGAGCCAGTAGCGGTCTTGCAGCCACTGATCGCCGGCGAGCATGATGAGGCCGACGACGAAGGCGAGCGCGCCGACGAGGGCGAGCACACCTCCGGAGGCGACCGCCGCCGCGCCGCTGCCGAGGTGGCGACCGAGCTCTCCTGCTTCGGTACGGGCGAGCCGCACCTCGTGCCGGATGAGTTGGGCGCTCCCCTCGGCGAAGTCCTTCAGCAGCGAGGGCAGCGAACGCCCTTCGCCGGCGGTCGGTTCAGAAGGCATACCGATGCCGGAAGCCGTGCGATGAGAGCGTGTTACCGACGGATCGCCTTGCCGACCACGTACCCGAGCCCGAGCGCGATGAGCAGCGTGCGGCCGGGATTCGTACGGACCTGATCCTCGATCGCACCACGGAGATCACCGCTGCGGAGGAAGTCGGCCGTCTTTTCCATCGCGTCGGCCGCCGGGCCGGCGAGACGCTGAACCTGCTCGGGGTTGACGACGCCACCGGCGACGCCCGCGAGCTGCTGCCCACCACCCTGCTGCGCCTGCTGGCGGAGCGCCTGCGCGCCCTGATCGAGCTTGTCGGCGACCGTGTTCTTGAGCTGGCCGGCCTGATCGCGCACCTGGCCGAGACGGTCGGCGGCCTGATCCTTCACGTCGGAGTACGTGCTCGCGGCCTTGTCGCCGAGCTGATGCGCCTTGTCACCGAGCTGCTGCGCGGCTTGCTGGGCCTGCTGCGCGTAGCTCTGGCCACCCGGCTGGCCGGCGCCGCTCATGCCCTGCGATCCACCCTGCGAGGGGGTGTAGCCGCCGCTGGTGCTGCCCTGCGTAGCGCCCGCGCCGGTGACGCTGATCGAGTCGGTGCCCGCGCCCAGGGTGCTGTTGGTGTCGTTTTGTGCCATACGTTCGTGTCTCCAGGTTTGAAGCGTCCGAAACGAGGGAGCACGGCGCCAAGTGCACGCGGTGTGCCGCTTTGCTACGCGGAC